>CAYUZM010000171.1:0-1094 GCA_964449665.1 uncultured Solibacteraceae bacterium | reverse complement strand
CAACAACGAGAATGTCAACCAGATGATGAAGTACCGGGCGGGCGAGCGGTCACGCGTGGCTCTGCTCATGTACAACACGATGCACATGAACGAGCACTACGGCAATCTGGTGACCTATATGCGCTTGAAGGGACTGACGCCACCGTCGTCGGAGTAAGCGGCGCGGCGAGTGCGGCGCAGGCGGGCGCCCGCGCGGCCGTAGGCGTTCAGCGCCCTACTCGCTGAGCGTGACGCCCAGGCGGGCGGCCGTGGGTTTCAAGCGGCCGGGTTCGTGGCAGGAGATGCACATGTTGTCGGCCTCGGTGGTAAGGGCGGACAGCTTCTGCCAGCGCTCGGCGCGCTTTTCATAGAGCGAGCCCTTGAGCTGGGTAAGCATGAATTCGATATAGCGGTCGCGTTCGGGTTTGTCGCCCAGGCGGTCTGAGGCGAAGGCGATTTGCGACCAGAGTTCGCCGCGCATGTGCGGAGGCAGGCTGTCAAAGCGTTGGCCCTGTATTTCCGGAACTCGCTTGAGCATCGCGCGGCCGTCTCGATACATTTCCGGCCGATCCTGTTCGCGCGCCCAGAACGCCCCGGCGACGAGACCGCTGCCAACGATGATGTAGGGGCCAACCCCGGCGGCCCGGCCGTCGAAGATCTTCGCGCGTATTTGGGCAGCGGCGGCCATGGCGCGATCATAGGCAGCGTTGTCGCCGGCGGCCTGCGCGGCCCGCATGCGGTGCATCTCGCTCAGGTAGAGCCAGGCGAGGGCATCCTCTTGGCCGGGGTTCTGTTCCAGGAAGCGGTTGAGTTTGGCTACACCGCGTTCGAGTGCCGCGTTGTCGCGCGCAACCCAACCGGCGAAGATATCTTCCCGCACCCAGGTATGGATGGTCAGCTTTTCCGGTTTGTCGAGCGAGGCCGCGGCGGCGAGCAGCGGAAGAACGAGGACGGGCAGGAATCGCAGGCGGAACATGGGCCGTAGTGTAGCGCGAATTTCGGAGAACGGCCTACTTTTCCGATTCCCGCTTTTCCGGCTCCGCCTCCGGCACCTTCGGTTTCGCGAAGTCGGGGGGCGCGTCGCCGAACAGGTAGTGATTGAACCAGGCGAGGTT
>CAYUZM010000170.1:0-9070 GCA_964449665.1 uncultured Solibacteraceae bacterium | reverse complement strand
CACAAGCCCGAACTGCCGCCGGTGACCGCCCCGCCGCCGGAGCCCACGCCTCAACCTGCAACCGGTCTCTCGCGCTGGCTGATCGTCGCCGTCCTCGCCGTCGCGCTCGGCTGGGCGCTGTTTGTCTACGCCGCGCGCTAACCCACACCGCCCGCGAAGCGCTCTACTTCGCCGCCTCGATTGCATCCACCTTGATGATGCCCGTCTTCTCGTAAAGCGTGCCCTTCACCACCACCTTCTTCCCCGCGAACGCATCGGGCGATTTCTGGTCGCTCAGCTTGTACACCTTCTTGCCGTCGTAGAGCGCGTACTTGCTCCCCATCTCGCGCACGCACTTGCGCACGCAGGCTGGGTCCGGTCCCATGTTCATCGCCGTGTGGCCCATCTTGCACATATCGTCGGTGATGACGCCGGTGAAAGTCTTCGGCCCGGCGGCAAACAGCGCCGCCGCGGAAAGCGCCAACAGGAAGTACTTCATGATTCAATTCTCCTTCTTCGTAAACTCGTTCAGGATCTGCGCAGGGCGCACAACGCGCCGCCACAGTTGATCCACGCGCTCGGGCGTAATCGCTTCGCGCAGTTGAAAGGTAAAATCGCGCCGCCCGCCATAGTGGACGCGCGAGCGCTCAAACGTCGTGAGCGTGAGTTCGTACGGCCATGCGCTCGATACGTTCTCGAGATCGGCCCACTGCCATGTGCGCGTGAGCGGCTTCGAACGGAAGCCCACCCCTTCCTCGCGCATCTCAATCGTGCCCACGGCGCCGCCGAATCCCGCGAGGTGCTTGGCGGGTAGCGACCACAGCGGCGGAACATCGGCCGCGCGCCCCTGGGCCAGCGCCGCGACATACTTCCGCGTCAACCCAGCGCGCAGGGCGTCTCCCGCGACCTCCACCGGCGCGCCTGGCGCAAGCCGGAACCGCATCTCGCGATCCTCACCGAGTTTCATCCAACGGTCCTCATACGTCAGCACCGTCAACTCCTTCTCGCTGAGCGTCGCCTGTTGCGCATCGGCCCACTTCCACGCGTACCGGTGCGGCTTCTTGCGCGGCTTGGCGCGCGCGCCCTCCGAGTATTCGATGCCCTCGGCCGTGATGGCGATGCTGCCGCTGCAACTCCCTTTGAGATGGTCGTGCCGCGCGACGAGCGTCACGGTCTCGGCACGTAGCGACACAGCCTGCAACGACAGCGCCAGCGCTATGCCCGCGAAAGTTCGCGCTTCAATTCGAAATGCCATTTCCACACCTCATAAATTGCCGGATACACAACCAGCTCCAACACAAACGAAGTCAAAATGCCGCCAATCATCGGAGCGGCAATGCGCTTCATTACATCGGCCCCCGCGCCGGTCGACCACATGATCGGAATCAGCCCAAGAAACATCGTCGCCACCGTCATAAACTTCGGACGAATCCGCTTCACCGCCCCATGCAGAATCGCTTCCTGCAGCGCGCCGAGGCTCGTCAACTTCCCCGCTCTCTTCGCATCGTTGTAGGCGATGTCGAGATAAAGCAGCATGAACACGCCCGTCTCGGCATCCACGCCCAGCAGCGCAATCAATCCCACCCACACACCGATGCTCATGTTATAGCCGAGCCAGTAGAGCAGCCAGATCGCGCCAATCGCGGAGAACGGTACCGCCAGCAGAATGATGCCCGTCTTGGCGAACGAACGCGTGTTCATATAGAGCAGCAACACGACCAGGAACAGCGTCAGCGGCAACACCACCTTCAACTTCTCGCGCACCCGTGCCAGCGATTCATACTGCCCGCTCCATTGCAGCGAGTAACCCGCGGGGACCGTCAGGCCACGGCTGACCGCGTGCTTCGCATCGTCCACGTAGCCGCCGATGTCGCGCCCCGCCACGTCGAGAAACACATAGCCGCTCAGCATCCCGTTTTCGTCGCGCAGCATCGACGGGCCGCTGCGCACGCGAATGTCGGCCAGTTCGGCCACCGGAATCTGCGTCTTGCCGCCCATGGCCGGCACAAGCACGCGGCCCAGGCTCGCGGCATCGCTTCGAAAATCGCGATGGTAGCGGACACTTACGGTGTAGCGTTCGCGGCCTTCAATCGTCGTCGTCACCGGATCGCCGCCGATAGCCGTCATCACCACCATCTGGGCATCGTCAATCGAGAGCCCGTAGCGCGCCAGATTCTCGCGTTTCCAATCCAGGTCGAGAAAATAGCCGCCCGCCGTGCGTTCGGCGAACACGCTGCGCGTGCCCTTCACGTTCCGCAACACGTTCTCCAACTGCACGCCGATGGCATCGATCTGCTTGGTGTCGGCGCCGAAAATCTTCACGCCCACCGGTGTGCGAATGCCCGTCGTCAACATGTCGATGCGGTTCTTGATCGGCATCGTCCAAGCATTCGACGTGCCGGGAATTTGCAGCGCCTGATTCATCTCCTCGACGAGTTGCTCGGTGGAAATATGATCCGGCGTAACGTGCCGCAGCGCAGGCTTCAGCCATTCCGGCGCCCGCTCGCTGTACCACACCGGATGCTTCCGCCACTCTTCGTGCGGCTTCAGCAGCACCACGGTTTCCATCATCGAGAACGGCGCGGGATCGGTCGGTGTCTCCGCGCGCCCCGCCTTGCCCAGCACGCTCTTCACCTCGGGAAACTGCCGCAGAATGCGGTCCTGCACCTGCAGCAACCGCTGCGCTTCACCCACCGATATACCCGGCAGCGTCGTCGGCATGTAGAGCAGCGATCCTTCATCAAGCGGCGGCATGAACTCCGAACCCAGCCCCTGGTACACCGGAACAGTGATCGCCACCAACGCAACGGCTCCCGCGATCACGGCCCACTTCCAGCGCAGCGACAACGCGCACACCGGCTCATACAACTTGATCAACACGCGCGAAATCGGATGGCGCTCTTCCGAATGAATCGTGCCTACCAGCACCGACGACGCCACGCGCGCCAGCCAACGCGGCCGGAAGTCGAAATTGCGCATGTGCGTGAACGTCAGCCGCATCGCCGGATCGAACGTGATCGCCAGTACCGCCGCGATAATCATCGAGAAGTTCTTCGTATAGGCCAAGGGCTTGAAAAGCCGCCCCTCCTGCGCTTCGAGCGTAAGCACCGGCAGGAACGATACCGCGATCACCAGCAGCGCGAAGAAGCTGGGCCCACCTACTTCCTTCACCGCCGAAATCACGACATCTTTGTAGTCCGCGCGCCGCCCATCGCGTTCCCACTCCTCCAACTTCTTGTGCGTCTGCTCCACCACCACGATCGCCGCGTCCACCATCGCGCCAATCGCAATCGCAATGCCGCCCAGCGACATGATGTTCGACGTGATGCCCATGCCGTACATCGGAAGGAACGAAATCAGAATCGCGATCGGTATGGTGACGATGGGAATCACCGCGCTCGGGATGTGCCACAGGAAAATGAGAATCACCAGCGAAACCACGATCAACTCTTCCGTGAGCGTGCGCTTCAAGGTGTCGATCGAGCGCTCGATCAGATCCGAGCGGTCATACGCCGTGACAATCTTCACGCCCTTCGGCAGTCCCGGCTGAATCTCGCGCAGCTTGGCCTTTACGCGCTCGATCACGGCCAACGCGTTCTCGCCCTGCCGCATCACGACGATGCCACTCACTACATCGCCCGTGCCGTTCCAGTCGGCCACGCCGCGCCGGATGTCGGGACCCAGCGTCACCGTGCCGACATCGCCCACGCGCACGGGAACCCCATTTTCATTGGTGGCGAGCACAATGCGCTCGATATCGGCCGCCGCCTTCACATAGCCCCGCCCACGCACCATATACTCGGCGCCCGACAGCTCCACCAACCGCCCGCCGACATCGTTGTTCCCCCCGCGCACGGCATCGGCGACCTTCCCAATCGGAATATTGAGCGCCTGCAAGCGGTTCGGATCGACGTTCACCTGATACTGCCGCACGAACCCGCCCAGCGGCGCCACCTCGGCCACGCCCGGCACGGCCTTCAGGTGATAGCGCAGATACCAGTCCTGCACGCTGCGCAGCTCGGCCAACGAATGCTGTCCTGTCTCATCGACCAGCACATACTGGAAGACCCAGCCGAGCCCCGTCGCGTCAGGCCCAATCTCCGTATTCCCGCCCTGCGGCAGCTTCGGCAACACGGCCGACAAAAACTCCATCGTGCGCGAGCGCGCCCAGTAGATATCCGTGCCTTCTTCAAAAATCACGTAGACATACGAGAACCCGAAGTCCGAAAATCCGCGCACATCCTTCACGCGCGGCGCGCCCAGCATCGCCGTCACGATCGGATACGTCACCTGGTCTTCGAGAATGTCGGGACTGCGATCCCACCGCGAATAGATGATCACCTGCGTATCGCTCAAATCGGGAATCGCGTCGAGCGGCACGCGATGCATGGCCCACCAGCCGCCCAGCGCCAGCGCCGCCGTGAACAGAAACACGAGGAACCGGTTGTGCGCGGAGAACTCGATGATGCGGTCAATCATGCTTGTGCTCCGCCGGCACGCTTACCGGTTCCGGCGCTCCACTGGCCGCACCGCTCGACTTCAACTGGCTCTCCGAATCGATCAGGAAATTGCCGCTGATCACAATGCGGTCGCCCGCGCGCAGTCCCTTCACCACCGCTACGCGGTCTCCCGATGTCTCGCCCGTCTCCACCTCACGAGGCTCAAAATATCCTTCGCCGCGATCGAGGAACACGCGCTTGCGCAAGCCCGAATCGAGCACGGCGCTCGCGGGCACCATCACCTGCATGGGGCGCGACAATCGGAACTCGACATCCACGAACATATCGGGCTTCAACATCAGTCCTGGGTTGTCGAGTTCCAACCGCACCTTGATCGTGCGCGTCACCGGATCCACCTCCGGCTGGACAAACGTCACGCGCGCCTGCACGGCGCGGCCTTGCGTGTAACTGCTCGTCACCGTCGCCGTCATGCCGGGCTGAATGCCCGCGGCTTCGTATTCGTAGAGATCGGCGATCACCCACACGTGCGAGTAGTCGACGATCGTGTACAGCTCCATATCGGGCTTCGCCATCTGATGCGGAAACGCGTTGCGCGCCGTGATCAGCCCCGCGTGCGGCGAATAGAACGGCAGTTCGCGCACGGGCTTGCGCGATTGCTCCAACTCGGCAATCTGCTGTGGCGTCATCTCCCATTGCTCCAACCGGTGCCGCGCCGCGTTGACCAGGGACTCCATCTGTTGCCGGTCCTCGGCGCGCGAACTGCGCTGCATGGTTTCCCGCGCGCGCAGCGCGAGCAGGAACTCCTGCTGGCTCGCGAACAGTTCGGGGCTGTAGAGCGTAAAGAGTAACTGGCCGTGCTTCACCGCCTGCCCGACATAATCGGCATAAACCTTCTCGATCCAGCCCTCCGTGCGCGAGTGCACATGATGCACGCGCCGCTCGTCGATCGTCACGCGGCCCACCGCACGCAGCGCGCGCGAACCCGCTGCCACCTCGGCCACCCCGGTCTTCACGCCGATGAGTTGCTGCTTCTCGGCCGAGATCTGAATCGTTCCCGGCGAAAACGATGCCGGATCGTTCTCATACATCGGAACAAGATCGTCGCCTGTTTCCGGATTCAATCCCGGATTGTTCGAACGATAAGCCGGGTGCTGCGGGTCGTAGTAGTAAAGAACCTTGCGGTTGTCCGGTTGCGCCGCCTTGGCCGCGGTGTCGCCTTCATACACGGGCACCAACGCCATGTTGCAGTCCGGCGCAATGCCCGGCTTGTCGGACTTGTACCAGGGATGCATCGGGTCGATGTAGTAGAGCACCTTGCGCTCGGGCGTGCTCGCCGCCGGCGTTCCGCGGCGAGCAAAGTACCAGCCGCCGCCGAATCCCAGTGCAACCAGCAGCGCCACTCCAACCGCGCGTTTCACAACCGCGCTCCCGTCATCTCTTCCAGCCGCGCCACGGCGAGCGAGAAGTTCAACATCTCCTCGTAGTAGTTGAGCTGGTATTCAAGCACCGTCTGAAAGTTCATCAGCACGCTGAGCAAATCGACCGCGCCCGTCTCATAGCTCGAAAGCGACGACTCCAATGCCAGACTGCCCTGCGGCACAATGCTCTCTTCATACAGCCGCATCAGCTTCTCCGACGTCTGCGCCATCAGGTAGTCATCCTTCACGCGAAACGCCAGGCTCTGCGCCGTGGCCGCCAGCATGTGTCTCGACTCAGCCAGCATCGCCGCCGATTCCGCCACCATCGGCCGCTGCTTGCGGAACCACGACGTGGGCAGCTTGAAGTCGACGCGGAACATGTACATGTCCGGCATCGCACCCATGTTGTAGTAGCCGCCCGTGACGGCATAGTCGGGATACACGTCCTTGCGCGCAAGGTTCAACGCCACCTGATTGCGCGCGATGATCTTCTCGTCGCGGCGCAGCATCGGCGAACGTTCGTTGGCGAGCGCGAACAGGTCTTCCAGCGATCGCGCCAGCGGCACCGGCTTCTCCAGCGTAATGCGCCCCAATTCGCCGCCCGGTTTGCGGTTCAAAAGGCTCAGCATCTCAGCTGTACGGGCCGCGCGCTCGCGTTCGAGTTGAATCAGCTTGGTCTCCAAAATCGAAAGCTGCGTCTGCGACTTGAACACGTCCTGTTGCGCGGCCTTACCGCTGGCATAGCGGATCTCGGTGATTCGCAACAGCCGCCGCAACAGCGATTGGTTCCGCCGCAACACGTCTTCAGCGAGATACGTGTAGCCCAGCTTGTGCCAGGCCTGCTTCACGCGCGCGACCAGCGACAACTGCACCGACTGATACGCTTCAAACTCGGCGCTCGCCTCGGATTCGGCCACGGCGCCGCGCAGCTTGCGTTTGCCTGGCGCCGGAAACTCCTGCGTCAGCATGAAACCCACGTTCGACGTAGGCTCCACGCCCAACGCAGCGCCCGGCCACGGACGCCCGTTCGAATTCCAACCCGCCGAAAACATCGTCTCCGGCAGCGACGACGCTTGCGACGGCCGCAATCGCGCGGCCTCATACCGCTTCTGCGCCGCGATCACTTCGGGGCTGCGCGTGAGCGCCTCCTGGATCAGTTCTTCAAGCGACAACGACTGCGCCTGCAGCGACGCCGCAGCCAAGGCCAGCAGGCCAAGTGGTGCTTTCATGATGACTCTCTCTCAAAAACAAGCGACAGGGATAGAGGCCGCGTGGAGAGAGAGGTTCAGATGCGAAGCGTGGTAATGAGGAGAGGTGTGAAGGAACTCGCGAGTTGCCGTTCCAAGCGCGGCAATTCGCTACTCCGAACGGGCATGTGATGCTGTGCCACGAGAGGCGCGCCCGCAATGTCCAGGTCGATGAGCGTCGATTTGCTGTGCTCGACAGCCACCTGCACGTCGGAACAACTGGAGTTGTGCTGATGCGATTGCGTTTCTTTTTGCGACGGGCAGCAGCCATGTGCGGACGATTTCGCAGGCGCGTCGAAACATGCCTGGCATGGTCCGGCAGCCACCGCAAAGGCCAGCATGAGAACACACAGAAGGCGCAGTGTTGCGGTGAGCCGTTGCGTCCTCATACTCCGACCATACTACCGTCCGCCCGGCGGACGCAAGCTTTGTGATGTATACGGGTGCCGCTTCTGCCATTCGGCCCAGTCCATATCGAGACCCAACCCCGCGCGCGTGGAGAGCGCCACATTGCCCTTTGCTACAAGCGGAAACGTTCCGCGCGTGAGCGGCGTGAATACAGGCTCCATCCCCGCGTCCCACTCCTGCATCAGGAAGTTGCGCACCGCCGCCATCGAGTGCAGTGAGGCCACGTGCGCCACCGGACCGTAATACATGTGCGGCGAAATCTCCGCGCCATAAACGTCGGCGAGCGCGGCGATTTTGCGAATCTCCGAGATACCGCCGCAATGAATCACGTCGGGCTGCACGATGGACGCGCCCCCGGCATCGAGCAATTGCTTGAACTCATACCGCGACACAAGGCCTTCGCCGCCCGCCACCGGAACAGGGCTCTGTTTCGCGAGAGCACCAAGCGCGCCGGGCATCTCGCGCCACGTTGGCTCTTCGATGAACAGCGGACGGTAAGCCGCAATCGCGCGTGCGAATTCCAGCGCCGACCGCGCGCTGAATGTCTCCCAAAGTTCCAACCCGATGTCGAGCGTAGGCCCGCCGCCTTTGCGCACGGCCGCCACTTCGGCGGTCAGTCGTTCGAGCCGTTCGGCCTCACTGCCGCCCTTGGGCAGCACCCACTTCACGCACGTCCATCCAGCCGCACGTGTCTCGGCGGCCAACTGCGCCAGGCGTTCGGGCGTGCGCGGCGAAAGCTCCTGGCTCCAATGGCTGTAATAGGCGCGCAACACCGGCGGCTCCGATGCGCCCAGCAAGGACCACACGGGGCGGTCGAGCGACTTGCCCGCGATATCCCACAGCGCGATGTCCACGGCGGCCAACGCCGTCATCAACACGGGGCCGTTCCGGTACCGCGAAAGCTGGTAGTAATTGCGGTTCCAGTGCTCTTCAATCCCCAACGCGTCCTTGCCCACCAGATACGGCGCGAACCATTGAATCGCCTGCTCCACAATCTCCACGCGCCCGCTGATGGACCCTTCGCCCAGGCCCACGATGCCGCCATCGGTTTCGATCTCCAAAAACAGGTAGTCGCGGCGGCCAATCGTATACTTGCGCGTGGCGAGCTTTTTGATCGCGAGCTTCGGCACTGCCGCGCGAAGCAACGGCAGAGCGGTCAGCAGCAGCGCCCGGCGCTTCATGGAATGATCACCGCCTTGCTCGAACGCCACTGCTTCACGGTTTCCAGCGCTTCGTTCACTTCCGCCAGCGGGAACCGGTGCGTGATCTGCGCGGCGAACTTGTCCTTCCAATGCGTCGAATCGAGCAACCGCAGCGCCATGTCGGTGTGGCGCGGCTCGAAGCCCCAACTGCCGCGCACCTCAAGCTGCTTGCGCGTGATGATGTGCGGGTTGAGCATGATGCTGCCCGAGTCGGCGTACTGCCCCAGCACGGCGAACTTGCCGCCGTCGCGGCACAGCTCAATGCCTTCGAGCACGGCGCTCGGATGGCCCACGCACTCCACCACGACATCGGCGCCATACGGCCCCGCCACGGCGAGCACCGCCGCCCGCCGAGC
>CAYUZM010000169.1:0-9082 GCA_964449665.1 uncultured Solibacteraceae bacterium | reverse complement strand
ACCGATAAAACAGGATTGGCCGAGTTTGCCAAAGCGCTGGCCGGGCTGGGAGTGGAACTGATTTCGACCGGCGGAACGGCGAAGCTGCTGCGCGAGGCGGGCCTGGCGGTGAAGGATGTCGCCGAAGTGACGGGCTTCCCCGAAATGCTCGACGGCCGCGTGAAGACGATCCACCCGCGCGTGGCGGGCGGCGTGCTCGCGATGCGTTCCAAACCGGAGCATATGGCGGCGATCGCCGAGCACGGCATTCCGCAGATCGATATGGCGGTGGTGAATCTCTACCAGTTCGAAAAAGTGGCGGCGAAGGCCGGCGTGGAGCGCGAGGAACTGATCGAGAATATCGACATTGGCGGTCCGACGATGATTCGCGCCGCGGCGAAGAACTGGCAGGACGTGGCGGTGGTGACGTCCGCCGCAGATTACGGCGCGCTCGCCGCGGAGTTGCAGGCGGCGGGCCGCGTGCTGAGCGAAGCCACGCACTGGCGGCTGATGGTGGCGGCGTTTGAGTTGACCGCGTCGTACGATCGGGCCATCGCCGCGAAGCTGCGCACACTGGACGACGCCCCCGAGGAGTTGCCGAACGTTTTAGACGTGAAGCTGCCGCTCATGATGCCGCTTCGTTATGGCGAAAATCCGCATCAGAAGGCGGCTCTTTATGGGACAGGGGAGTCCGGAATCGCCGGCGCGCGGCAGTTGCAGGGCAAAGAGCTCAGCTACAACAACCTGGTGGACCTTGACGCGGCGTGGCAGTTGATTCAGGAGTTCGACGGTACGGCGTGCGCCATCATCAAGCACACCAACCCGTGTGGTTGCGCCGAGGGGGGCACGGTTGCCGAGGCATATCAGCGGGCTCTGGAAGCCGATCCGATCTCCGCTTTCGGCGGCGTGCTGGCGTTCAACCGGGTTGTGGATGGCGCTGCCGCGACCGAGGTGGCGAAGCTGTTCACCGAAGCCATCGCGGCTCCCGGTTACACCGACGAGGCGCTGGCGGTTTTCGCGGCCAAGAAGAATCTGCGGCTGCTGCACGTGGCCGGCGGCGCGGGCGCGGACTTGGTGATCAAGTCAATCAGCGGCGGCATGCTGGTGCAGACGGCGGATACGGCGCGGCTGGACCGGACGAAGGCGTTGGTACGTTCCAAGCGCCAGCCGACGGACGAAGAGTGGCGCGCGCTTGAGTTTGGCTGGAAGATTGTGAAACACGTCAAGTCGAACGCGATTGTCTACGCGCGGGCGGGGCAACTCGTGTCGAGCGGCGCGGGGCAGATGAGCCGTGTCGATTCGGTGAAGGTGGGAGCGATGAAGGCCGTGCTTCCCGTGAAGGGCACGGTGCTTGCCAGCGACGCCTTCTTCCCCTTCCCCGACGGCGTTGTAGAGGCAGCCAGTCACGGGATTACCGCGGTGATTCACCCGGGCGGGTCCGTCAAAGACGAAGAGGTGATTGCGAAGGCCGACGAGCTAGGGCTGGCTGTGGTCCTGACGGGTGTGCGGCATTTCAGGCATTGAGATTTGCCCCGTTCGCCCCAAAGTGCAGTGGGTCGCGCAAACTCTGCAACTCGCGGTAGTAGTAGAGCGGCGTCGGCTGCCTTCCGTTTACGGGCAAACGCTTAAGATACTCGATCTCTTCCTCGGTCGCGCTGCCGCTGAGAACCTGGTCGCGCAGGAACGCTTCGAAACCGGCCTCAATGGGGAATGGGCGATGCGGTTCGCACTCGACGAATTCGAATCGTTTCCGATGGCCGGCCGTCAGCCGCTGGTTGAGGGCGATTTCCATGCTGAACGATTCCAGGTCGATATCCCACGACTCGATCAGGGGATCCATGAACGAGACGCAGTTGTCCACTGAGACGTGGAACACATCGGTGTCGAGCAGTTCCAGAATCATCACGCGCATCTGTTCATAGCTGCGTTTGCTGAGACGCGCCACCGCGCGCAGCCATTTCTCACTGGCGAGTTCCTCGCGGGCGGCGCTCTTGGCGACGTCGAGCATTTTCTGCGTGACGAGACGCTCCAATTCGCCGAAAGGCTCTTTTTCGAAGATGGCGCGCACGCGCGGCGAGCTAGCGGGTTGGCACTTGCGTAGGATTAACTCGCGGAAGGCTTTGAACAGAGGCCGCGGCGGGTCGGCGATGCGCTTCTTGAGATACTCCTTGCGCTGCAGAAGGGCCAATTTGGAAAGCTCTCCGGCGGGCAGGCCGAGGAAGATCTCAATGCGTGCGTAGACATCGGTGCGGTCCGGGGCGGGCGGGATTTTCTTTCCGGCCAGGAGCTGTGAAATGTAGGACTCGGTGACGTGCGCGGCGGAGGCAAGGCCGCGTTGTTCGAGGGAAAGTTCCTTCAGCCGGTGCTTGATGACGAGAGCAAAATCCATGGCGCGATGGCGTCGCTTTACCAATCCTGATTAAGTGATCCCGAACAGTTTGCCATCGAACGCTTGACATGTAAAGGTGGTTCACCGACAATAGTTAAGGTACGGGTTCGTCCCCGTGCCGCGGATCATTTGAGCTAAGGCACCTAGTCCGCCGGACCTCTTAGCGTGAGCGAACCTGGTTGTTCCTGGCATATCCGCCCATTCACCGCTCCAAGCCTCTATGACACCTATCAGCGTTAAACTCAAACCCGCCGAACTCGAATTGTTGATCGCCCTGGCGGCGGACCAATTGTTCCGGCGTGAGTTTATCGATCCGAAGATGCCCGGTCATAAGGCGAACCAGGGGGAGGTTAGCCGGGGGAAGGAACTGATCGGCCGATTGAAGGCGATTTTGGACCCGGCCGCGGCGCGGAAGAAGTCGATTTCGAGGCTGGCTGGATAACGGGAGTCTTCGATGCCATTTGAACAGAAGTTTCCCCGATCGTTTCTTGCCGGAGCGGTGAGAGAGTATGCGCCGCAGCAATCCGGTGTGTATGGAATTTCCAACGCCGGTGAATGGGTCTACATCGGCGAAAGCGACAATATCCAGGCGACCTTATTCGAGCACTTGAAGGAATCGGGAACTAACTTGGAGAAGCGGCATCCTACCGGGTTCGTCTACGAACTCTGCGTGCGAGCCGAGCGGTTGGGCCGACAGGAACGTTTGATTCGCGAGTACGAGCCCGTGTGCAACCGGCACTGGTCGAGGCACCCGTAAGTTCCGCGATGCGTTGTGATGACGAAGGGTAAGGAGATTGGCGTGCAGAACCCCAAAACACAATTCGTACTCAAGGGATTCCGCGAAGCGACAGGATTCCGCATTTTTGTATTCGATGGAATCGACACGGACCGGACGCGGGTGGAGTACACGGTGCAAACCGACCTTGCCCTGAGCCGCCAGTATGGCATCCGGCTGCAAGAGTTGCCGTTGTTGTGCCGGGCGCTGCTTGAACGGCAGGAGACCGGGGAAGAGAATCGGGCATTTGTTTATTCCGAACGCGAGATGGGCGAGTACGCCAGTGTCGAAGCGGCCCGGGTGGAGGCGGCGCGGAAGCGGAAACCGCCGCGCCGTCCGCAAAATACCGAACGGTTGGGCGCATCGTGGCGCGGCCCGATCCAACACCCCGGTTAAATCATGATTTTGAGTTCTCACGATTTGCGGCCAGG
The DNA here is from genome assembly GCA_964449665.1 of uncultured Solibacteraceae bacterium. Lineage (GTDB taxonomy): Bacteria > Acidobacteriota > Terriglobia > Bryobacterales > Bryobacteraceae > JAFLBB01. The sequence goes on along the minus strand of CAYUZM010000169.1, from coordinate 5,508 downwards.
TAGGAAGTGCCGTCCCGCTAACACCATAATGCGTGTGCAGCGGCTGCTCCTGGTTTCGGTCCGTTAACGAAGTTTTGGGCAAGTAGACTATATTTAGTCTTGAAGGATGAATTTTCGATGGTGAACATATTTGTAGGTAACTTGAGTTACCAGACGACACAGAGTGAGTTGCAGGCGGCATTTTCGTTCTACGGCAACGTGGAACGGGTGAGCATCGTAACGGATCGGGACAGCGGGCAGCCGCGCGGGTTCGCGTTCGTCGAAATGACGGATCGCGCGGCCGCTGAAGCCGCCATCGGCAAGCTGAACGGCACGGACATGAACGGACGCGCGTTGAACGTCAACGAAGCGCGCCCGCGCGAGCAGGGCGGTGGCGGCAATCGTGGCGGCGGCGGTGGTCGTGGAGGCCGCGGCGGCGGTGGCGGCCGCTGGTAGAGCCGGCTTAACCCCATTTCAAACGGCGGCTGCCTCGTCTCACAAGGGACGCGGCAGCCGCCGTTCGCATTTGATGCGCGTATGCGCCGGCTTACTTGAAAGTTTTCTCTTTGGCACGTTTCTTGATCTGTGGCGGAGGTTCCACGCCAGGAACGGGGCCTTGCGTGTTGCGGAACGGTACCGACAGCGCAATTTCGAGGATGAGCGTGCGGGCGCGATAGTTGTCGGCTTTCAGTGCGTTGGTGATGCGCTGAATCGTGCACTGGTCGGGATCGAGAAGGGAGCGCCCCAATGCATAGCCGAGCATCTTGCCGGCGAGGTGCGCGATGAACTCGTCCTTGCGTGCCAGCAGCACATTGCGGAACTCCACCGGCCCGCTAAAGGTTTCACCGGTGGGAAGTTTAGCCGAGGCGTCGATGGGCAAACCGTTGTCGGTGTCGCGCCAGCGCCCGAGCCAATCGTAGTTTTCCAGCGCGAAGCCGATTGGGTCCATCAGATTGTGGCACGCCGCGCACGTTGGATTGTCGCGATGGCGCGCCAGTTTTTGCCGCATGGTGAGCTTTTCGGTCTTGTCGAACGCCTTGTCGAGCGGGGGTACGTCGAGCGGAGGCGGCGGAACCGTCGTACCGAAAACAGTTTCCAGAATCCACGCGCCGCGAACGACGGGATTGGTCGCCTTGAAGTTCGATGTCATTGCCAACACGGAACCAAGCCCGAAGATGCCCGCGCGGCGATTGTCGGGCCATTGCACTTTCTGAAAGCTCGAACCGGGCGGGTTTTGGATCTGCCCCGCCAAGTCGTAGAAGGTCACCAGGCGGTCCGTGAGGAATGTATAGTCGGCGTTCAAGAGATCGATCAGCGTGCGGTTCTCGCCGAGGATGTGGTGGAAGAAGAGCACGGGCTCTTCGCGCAGATCGGCGGCGACTTCGGGATTGTAGTAGTGCTGCGTCTCGGTGATGGTCGGCGCCACGCGACCGCCGACATCCTTCGTCCCCAGCCATTGGCCGATAAACGAATTCGCGAACGCGCGAGAGCGCGGATGGTCGAGCATGCGATTTACCTGTGCGGCGATCACACGCGGGTCCTGCAGCGCGTTGTCCGCGGCGAGGCGCAGCAACTCGCCGTCGGGCATCGTCGACCACAGGAAATAAGAGAGGCGGCTCGCAATTTCGTAGCTGTTCAGCGGTTGAATCACGGGCGAGTCGGTGGACTGCTCCATGTGAAACAGGAACGCGGGGGAGACGAGCACTGTCTTCAGGGCAAGTTTGATGCGCTCTTCGTAGGGATCGCCACGCCCGGCCGCGCGGTCGTACATCGTGAGATAGCGGTCCACCTCGGCTTCGGTGACGGGTCTGCGAAACGCGCGGGGCAGGAACGCCGCCAGGACTTGGCGTGCGGCGTGGCGGGGATCCACCGGTTGCTCGCCGGGTTCAATACCCAATAACCGGTAGTGAAGCGCCTTCTTTTCGGCGGGCGGATCGGCATGGCGCTGCATCACCGTGAGCGCGTAGAGGCCCACCGGCTCTTTGAGCGCCTGCACGGCGATGGTGTGCGTTCCACGCGTAAGCCGTACACGCTGATTGCGCGCGGTGGGCCCACTCGATTCGTAGCGCACAACGGTGATTGTGCCGGCGTCCACGCCGTCGACTTTCACGACCACGGAGCGCGGCCCATCGGTGTAGCGTTCAATGGAGAGCCTTACATCGTACTCGCCGTCCGCGAACACTTCGACCTGCGCGCTCAACTCCGCGCCCGCCGCGATGTCGCGCCGTGCCGCCTTTTCCGAAGATTTTGGTTCAAGCTGTTGCGCGCTGAAGGCGCGGTTCAGTTCCGGAGCGACGATAGCGCGGTCCAGCACCTGCTGCGCGGCTTCGAGATAGCGCTCCATCAGCAGCGCGGGAGTAAACAAGGTCTCGCCGTTGGTGTCGAACCCCTCGCCACCGGTGCCGTCGGCGGGAAAGAGGTCGGTGATGGGCAGATCGACGCCGAGCAGATCGCGAATCGTATTGTGATATTCGCGGCGGTTGAGGCGGCGCAGGGTGACCGTGCCCGCGTATTCGCCGAGATCGGCTCGGCACGCGGTTTCCTGAAGATGCTTGGTGATCCACTGCGAGACGCGTAACCGGTCATCTTCGGTGATCTTTGCGTCCGGCGATGGAGGCATCGTGCGGTTTTGCAGTTGCACGGCAACGTTTCGCCACACGCCGCGCATGGTCTCCATGTCGGCCGGCGTCCGCGCCCGAAGAAAAGCGTTGCGTCCGCGCGGATTGGCGGGGTCATGGCACTTCGCACAATGTTCGACCAGCGCGGGGCGGATGAAGTGTGCAAACTCTTCGTCGGCCGCGGGCGGTGGCGGAGCCGCCGAGAGCGTGAACGCGGCAGCGGCGGCAAGCATGGCAACTCCATGCGGCAATGCGGGCATGGGGTGAGTATATATCGCGGGCGCTCACGGATAGCCTTCCCACTCCCACGGCGTGACCGTATTGCCCATGATTGTTTCGAGCAGCGGCCGGAACGCGCGTTCGCCATTGTCGCTGTTCGTGAGCAGGATCATGCACACCTGACGGCGCGCGAAGCAGATCATGTAGTTTTGCGCGCCGTCGCCGTGACCCTCTTTGAAGAAGGCAGGACCGTACGGGGTCTTGGTGAGAAGTCCCCAGCCCAGGCCGTAGGCGAGGCCCACGCGGGCCGCCTCCTCGCCTTCGGCGCCGTCCGGTTGCGAACCGAACTGCTTGCGTGTGCGGATGTGAATGAACGGCTCCAGCATCTCCCTCGCCGTTTCGCGCTTGACGATTTTGCCGGCGAAGAGTGCGGAGGCGAAGCGGGCCAGATCTTCGGCGCTCGCGGTCATGGAACCGGCGCCGCGCGCCGGGAAACGCTTGGTCTTTGCGAGGAACTTCCCATCGGAGCCAAATCGGTCGGCGACGTTTTCGGCGAATCCCTGGCGGTAGATGATTCCCGTGCGCGTCATCCCGAGCGGCGTGAAGAGAGCCTCCTGCATCAATTGATCGAGTGGGCGGCCCTTCTGCTGCTCGATGACGAACTGCACGAGGTTGATGCCTTCGCCGGAGTAACGGTACCGCGTGCCGGGTTCGAAGTGAAGACGCATTTTGCCGTCCGGTTCGAGGAACGGGAAGTTGAGCAAGCCGGAAGTGTGAGCCAGAAGCATGCGCGGAGTCACGCGCTGCCATGCGTTCTCACCTACGATTGCCGACGCTTTGTCGCGATAGCCGTCGTATTGATCGAGAGGCTTCGCGAGTTGCCGCGCCACCGGCGTGTCGAGCGAGAATTCGCCGCGTTCCACCAACTGCATGACGTACGCCGCGAACACGCCTTTCGTGACGGAGGCCGCCCACAGCGTGGTCTCGCGGTCCATTGGGAGAGGCGGCGCGGCGCGGCGCAGGCCGTAGGCGTAGCTCCATGCCAAACGGCCCCGGTCGACGACGGCAATCTGCGCGCCCGTGACGCTGGCGGCCGCGAGTGTCTTGTGGGCAAACGCTTCCGCCTCAGCGGTGGTGATCTTCGAGCCGTCCAGGCGGCGGATCTCGCCGCCCCAGCAGGTGGCGGCATGCAAGAGAAGGGCCGTGGCAAAGGCACGCAGGGCGGAAGTCATGCAAAGTACTACGCTCCGCGCCTGGAATGGTTCCCGGAAACCTGCGGTCCGGCTATACGCCCCAGCAGTAGTCTTCCACGGCCTTGTCGAGTGTTTCGTCGTGCTCGGTGATGCGCATCAGTTCGAGGCGGATCGCATCGAGCATGGCGAGCCAGGATGCTTCAATGACGTTGTCCGAGACGCCAACGGTTGCCCAGGAGCGCTTGTGATCGCTCCACTCGATGAGAACGCGCACTTTTGCCGCGGTGCCTTTCTTCTGATCGAGTACGCGCACCTTGTAGTCGGTAAGGCGCACGCTCATGATCTGCGGGTAGAGTGTCGAGAGGCACTGGCGCAGACAGACGTCGAGCGCGTGCACGGGACCGTGCCCCGAAGCCGTGGCCGAGTGCACGCCGTCCTGGGCCTTGATGTTGACCGTGGCCGTCGTCATGGAGTGCTTCCCCTGGGTGATCTTATTGTTCACTTCCAGGTTGATCACTTCGAAGAAGTGCACGTTGGGATGGAGCGCCTCGCGCACCAGAAGTTCGAACGTTCCTTCGGCCGCCTCGAGTTCGTAGCCGAGGTATTCGAGGTGTTTGATGCGCTCGAGCAACTCGCGGCGCGCGTCTTCGCTCAGCCGGTCGGCGAGGCCTTTTTCCTTGAGCTTGTAGATGACGTTGCCGCGCCCCGACATGTCACTCAGCAGCACGCGCTGGCGGTTACCGACCAATTCCGGTTGGATGTGCTCGTAGGTGCGGCTGTCCTTCAATACGGCCGCGACGTGCACGCCGCCTTTGTGCGCGAAGGCTGAATGCCCGACAAAAGCCTGGTCGTTGCGCAACGGCAGGTTCGCGAGATCGGCGATGAAGCGGCAGATGGCGGCCAACGAAGCAAGTTTTTCGCGGCCGACGGTTTCATGGCCCAGCTTCAATTCGAGATTCGACATCACGGACGCCAGGTTGGCGTTGCCGCAACGTTCGCCGTAGCCGTTCATACAGCCCTGCACGTGCGTGGCCCCGGCGGCGACGGCGGCCAGTGTGTTTGCCACGGCGACGTCGGAATCGTTGTGGGTGTGAATGCCGACCACTCCGCCAAACCGCGCCCGTACGGTAGAGACGATCTCGCTGACTTCGTGTGGCAGCGTGCCGCCGTTGGTGTCGCAGAGGCAGAGAACATCGGCGCCGGCATCATGCGCGGCTTGCAGAGTTTGCAGTGCGTATTCGGGGTTCGCCTTGTAGCCGTCGAAGAAATGCTCGGCGTCGTAAATGAGCTCTTTGCCATGTGACTTCAGAAACGCCACCGTGTCGCGGATCAACTCCAAGTTGCGTTCGAGCGTGATGCCGAGCGCGCGCGTGACGTGCAGGTCCCACGTCTTACCGAAGATGGAAACGGCGGGCGTGCCGGCGGCGGCCAGTTCGAGGACGCTGGGGTCCTTGTCGACGGAGTATTTGGCGAAATGCGTGGCGCCGAACGCGCACAGT
>CAYUZM010000168.1:2833-9089 GCA_964449665.1 uncultured Solibacteraceae bacterium | reverse complement strand
AGCCTTTGCTCGCGTACACCTGGTTACGGAAGTTGAACGCCGGTCCCTGCATTCCGTGCGGACCGCCATGGATCACCACGATCATCGGGTGCTTCGACGTGGCCGTCATGCCAACCGGCTTCGTGAGAAATGCCTCCACTTCCCACTTGTTGTCGTTGCTGATGAAGGTGAGCGGCTCCACCGGCGCAATCTCGCGTTCGCGAAGCAGGGACGCGTTCAGGTTGGTCAACTGCGTCGGTCCGAGATAGAGTTGCGCCGTGTCCGTGGGGCTGGAAAACGTATACGCAAGCTGCCCGTTGCGTCCCACCGAAAACACGCCCACCGTTCCGGGCCGCCGCACCACCGCTTCCGCAGTGCCGCCGGAAAGTGCCGTGCGGTAAAGATAGGTGCTCCCCCGCTCTCGAACCGTGAAGTAAACCGCGCCTCCCTCTGGCGCAAACAACGCCTCGCTCTGCCGGTTGTCGGGAGTCTTCAATTCCCTGCGATTCGCTCCATTGGCGTCAATCGCCCATACGTGCGTGTCCTCCATCGTTGTCTCCAGATCCGTAAGGCCACGCTTGCAGCCCTGATAGACGATGGTCTTCCCGTCGGGCGACCAATGCGGGTTGTACTCGATGTTTTCGGTCGCCGTGATCCGGCGAATTGTCTGGTCGGACACCCGCAGCGCGAACAGGTCGTAGTTGAAGAACTGATCTTCGTTCGGTTCGCGGTTGGAGACGAAGGCGATCTCCTCGCCATTGGGCGACCACTCAATCGAGTGCTCGTAGTGATTGCCCGCCGTGAGCGCGCGGACCGGGCCGCCCGCGGCATCCACCACGAAGATATGCAGCCGTTTGTTGTCGTTGAAGCGCGTATTGCCTTCGGAATGATCAGGCTTGTAGAGGTAGCGCGTGATGACGACCGGGTCGCCCGTGGCATCGGCGGTTTCGGGCCCCGGCACCGCCGACACAAACGCAATGCGCCGCCCATCGGGCGACCACGTGAAGCGGCTTCCGGTGGAAGGCAACGGACTGTTCGTGCCGTCCAACTCCGCCAGAAACGTGGGAGCAATCGCGGGCACCGGTGTGACCAGCAGCGCCGATTTGCCGCTATGCTTGCCCGCATACGCCAGTCGCGTCGAATCGCGTGACCACGTCGGCTCCGACGATGAATCCTTTCCCGTGCCAAGCGGCGTAGAAGTATTGGAAGCGATGTTGTGCAGCCAGATTTGCGTATAGGGCCGCCCCGGCGTGTCGTTGTTGTCGACCGTATAGGCAATGTACTTCCCGTCGGGCGATAAAACGGCCCCAGAGACCGTGCGCAGGCGCGAAAGGTCGGACGAAGCGAACGGTGCGGCGGCGAGCGGCGCCACGCAAATTGAAGCTAGAAATAGAATATGGGTGACCTTCGGCATGGGAGGTTCATCATTATAGCGTCGGGCGGGAATAGGATCCGGCCCTCGTGACATCATGGGAGAGAGGAAGAAGCATGCTCATTCAACGCGCACCGGAGTTCCGTTGGTCCCAGATCTCGCCGAAGGAGGTCTACGTCAACCGCCGCCGGTTTTTCGCCGCCGCCACGGGCGGATTGCTGCTTTCGGCCGTCGATGCGCGCGCGCAAAAGTTGGAAGGCGTCAAGAAAGGTTTCGTCACCCCCGGCGAAAAGATCAACCCCAAGGAAGACTCCACCACCTACAACAACTTCTATGAGTACGGCACCGGCAAGGGCGATCCCGTCCGCAACGCGGGCAAGCTGAAAACCAGCCCGTGGACCGTGAGCGTGGAAGGCCTGTGCGCGAAGCCGCAGAAGTTCGACCTCGACGCGCTCATGAAGATTTCGCCGCTCGAGGAACGCGTCTACCGCATGCGTTGCGTCGAGGCGTGGTCGGTTGTGGTGCCGTGGATTGGCTATTCGCTCTCCGAACTGTTGAAGAAGGTGGAGCCCGCGGCGAAGGCGAAATACGTCGCCTTCGAGACCGCCTACGACAGCACCATGCTCCGCAGCAATCAGGCCGGCATCGAGTTCCCCTACCGCGAGGGCTTGCGCATGGACGAAGCCATGCACCCGCTTACGCTGCTCACTTTCGGTATGTACGGCGAGGTGCTGCCCAAACAGAATGGCGCGCCCGTGCGCATGATCATCCCCTGGAAGTACGGCTTCAAGGGCATCAAATCAATCGTCAAAATCAGGCTCGTCGAAAACGAACCCACCTGCAGTTGGAAGGTGATCAACGGGCGCGAGTACGGCTTCTACTCGAACGTAAATCCGGAAGTGGATCACCCTCGCTGGAGCCAGGCCAGCGAACGGCGACTTGGCGAGTTCTTCAAGCGCAAAACTCTCATGTTCAACGGCTACGGCGATCAGGTCGCCTCGCTCTATGCGGGCATGGACTTGAAGAAATATTACTAAGTGCGCAGCAAGTGGACCAAGGTAGCCCTATGGTTGGCGTGTCTCGCGCCGGCGGTGTGGCTGGTTTACGGCGCGTTCACGAACAACCTCGGGCCAAATCCAATTGAGGCGATCACGCGGGGCACCGGAGATTGGACGCTGCGCATCCTGCTCGCCTCGCTCGCCATTACTCCCGCCCGGCGCTTGCTCAAGCAGCCGGACCTGATCCGGTTCCGCCGCATGCTCGGTCTATGGGCGTTCTTCTATGCGTTTCTACATCTGATGACCTGGGTCTGGCTTGATAAGTTCTTCGACCCCGCCGAAATGTGGGCCGATGTCGTCAAACGCAAGTTCGTCACGGCGGGCATGGCGGGCTTCCTCTGCCTGCTGCCGTTGGCGCTCACCTCCACCACCGGCTGGATCCGCCGCCTCGGCAAAAACTGGCAGCGCCTGCACCGGCTCGCCTATGCCGCCGCCGCGGCCGGCGTGGTGCATTACTGGTGGCTGGTGAAGTCCGATATCCGCCTTCCCGCGATGTATGGCGCGATCTTGCTCGCCTTGTTGGCGCTGCGCCTGGTGAAGGCACGCGCGACCGTTCGATAACGGTAAGAAAAGTTGCCCCGCGACAGCCGATAAGCTACGTTGAGAACCGGAGTGCGGAGTTGCGTGCTCCTTGAACTTGGGGACGACTATCGGATCCGCGCAACCATCGAACCGGCTGCTGATCTCCCTCGGGATTGCCGTTGGCCTTCTCGCGGGGCTGGGAGTGTTCACTTTCGGCTATGCCAAAGGCGGCAGCTACCTCACCAACGATCCTCAGGCGTGCGCCAATTGCCACGTCATGCAGGCGCAGTTGGCCGGTTGGATGAAAGGAAGCCACCGCCAGGCCGCCGTCTGCAACGACTGCCACACGCCGCCCGGATTCATTGGAAAATACACGACCAAGGCGATCAACGGCTTTTGGCACTCCTGGGCGTTTACCACGGGGTGGTTCCCCGATGAGATTCAGATCACCGGCCGCAATCACCGCGTGAGCGAGAGTTCTTGCGTCAAGTGCCACGCCGAATTGGTCGACGGAATTCAGGCCAGCCGGAAGCATGGAACGGGAGTTTCGTGCCTAAGTTGTCACGCGCGGGTAGGCCATCAATAAGGAGCCGGCAATGAGTGAAAAGAGCACCGGGTGGGGACGCATTCTGACCATCACGATCGTGGTCACGGCGGCGATTTCCATCGGAGTGGGCGCGCTGCTCATGAATATCTTCGAGCGCAAACAGGAAGGCAAGAACACGTTCTTTCGCGTCGTCGAAGTAACCGATGAAACCGACGATCCGGCCGTCTGGGGAAAGAACTTCCCGCTGCAATACGACGCCTATAAGCGCACCGTCGACATGGAGCGCACCCGCTATGGAGGCTCCGAGGCACTGCCCCACCTGCCCGTCCAGGCCGACCCGCGCGCCGTTGTGCCGCAAAGCAAGATCGACGAAGATCCGCGCCTCAAGACGATCTGGGCCGGCTATGCCTTTTCGGTGGACTTCCGCGAGGAGCGCGGGCATGCCTACATGCTGGTTGACCAGCGCAATACGCGACGCGTTACCGAGTTCAAACAGCCCGGAACGTGTTTGAACTGCCACGCCTCCACGTATGTCGCCATGAAGAAGTTGGGCGGAGGAGATCTCTTCGCCGGATTCGAAAAAATCAATCACATGGCCTATGCCGAGGCCACGCAAACGGTGAAGCATCCGGTGAGCTGCATTGATTGCCACGAACCGAAAACGATGCAATTGCGCGTCTCGCGGCCCGCCTTCATGGAAGGCATCCGCAACTACAAGGCCTCCCAAGGAATCCCCAACTTCGACGTCAACACCATGGCGAGCGCTCAGGAGATGCGCAGCTTCGTCTGCGGCCAGTGTCACGTCGAATACTACTTCAAGGGCGACGAGAAGCGTCTCACTTTCCCCTGGCACAAAGGGCTGAAGGTCGAAAATATCTACGACTACTACGAGGAAGTGAAGTTCAAGGATTGGACGCACCGCGATACCGGCGCGCCCGTGCTCAAGGCCCAGCATCCCGAGTTTGAAACCTGGAACCAGGGCGTCCACGCGCGTTCGGGCGTGGCCTGCGCCGATTGCCATATGCCCTATAAGCGCGAAGGCGGCCAGAAGATTAGCGACCACCACGTCCGCAGCCCGCTGCTGAATATCAACCGCGCCTGCCAGGGCTGTCACCATTTCCCCGAATCGGAGATGAAGGCGCGCGTGGAAGAGATCCAATCGCGCTTCTACAAGACGCGCAACATCGCCATGGATGCCGTGGTCGCGCTCATCGCCGACATTCGCCTGGCCCGCGAGAAGGGCGCCACGGATGCCCAATTGGCCCCGGCATGGGGCTTCCAGCGGCGCGCGCAGTTCTATGTGGATTTCGTCGAAGCCGAGAACTCCACCGGCTTCCACGCCCCCGGCGAATCGCTGCGCGTGCTTGCCAGCGCGCTTGACTACTCGCGCAAAGGCCAACTAGCCCTGCGCGAAATCAAGCTCGCTAAGTGACGATACTCGCAAGCGAGATCAACTCGCGAACCGGCCGCACTTCTACTTTGTTCAGCGGATCTGCGTCGCGGAACTTCTTGCCGAACTCGATCCCGGTTTGCCGTTCCACCTCGCTCACCGGCACCTGGTAGGTCCGAAACTGCCCGAAGGCGAATTCGAGCGTGGTCAGCAGGTCGCGCTGGCTCAACATGTAGGCCGTCACCGACAGCTTTTTCGGCGAACCGGCCTTCACCATTGCGACCACCTTCCAGAACTGCTCCGGAATCTGAACGCCGCGATACGTGCGGTCGCTATCCTGGAACACCGGACCCGTGTAGACGTTCACCTTCAGCTCATGCACGCCCGCGTTGTCGAGCAGATAGTCTTCCAGATCGTTCCACGTCTTCTGGTTGAACTGCGCGTGCTGTGGCGTCGAGTTCGTGAAGAAGAACGTGTCGTCGTTGGCGAGCTTGGCCTCGGCTTCGGTTCCCCAGACGGGGTCCAACCGCCGGACGAGATGCCCGCGGTCGAGCTCGTTGTTCTTGTATAGCTCCTCGCCGGTCTGGTCGCCGGAGGCCACACGCGGGTCAAGGAACCATTTGTCGGTCGCCCGCGCGATGCGCCGTGCGTTGGCGCCATCGATGTTCGCCGCGGTGAAGAAGGCAAACCGACGCGACTGGTTCATCACGATGGAAAAATGCGTGTACCGCAGAATGTGATCCGTGGTGCCCTTCACCGCCGCGACCGTCCCCGGCGCGTTCGTGGTCACAGTTGGCAGCGGCGTCTCAAATGTCTCCCCCAGAAATTCCGCCTCGAATCCTGCCCTCCCGCTCAGGTCGCCCGGTTTCACCGCGCCGCCCCTGCCCGGTGCCGGCCTCGCCACCGGCGGCTTCGGCGCGGGCATTGCCGGAACCTGCACCTGCACCTTCAGCGCCTTCAGCCGTTTCTGAATCTGCGCCGCCTCGACGGCGAAGTTCGACCGCTGGAACGACCCGCCGAAATGCAGCCCCAGCGCTCGCCCCGTTTCCACGTCCAGCACCACCGAACCCGAATTGCCGCCCAGCGTGGAACAGTCGTGTGTGAAGAGAAACCCGGCTTCGTTCCGCATCACCTTGCCCGGTGCCAGCCGCTTCACATCGAAAACGTCTCCAAAAACTCCGGACACCGCACCCGCCGGATTCCGCGGATCGTTGGCCGGATACCCGATGACGGCGACAATCTGGTCCACCTTCGGCGCCTTGGCCAGCAGGTCGACCGGCCCCGGCAACACCCCCCCTTTCTCAAATTCAAGGAACGCCATGTTGGGACACCGGGCAACGCCCTCCTCCAACAAGATCCGCTGAACCTCTTGAGTCAACGAACAGGCA
>CAYUZM010000168.1:0-2823 GCA_964449665.1 uncultured Solibacteraceae bacterium | reverse complement strand
CGACCGGCGACGGCAACACCACCCCTTTCTCAAATTCAAGGAACGCCCTGTCGGGCGACCGGGCATCGCTCTCCTCAATGAACACCACGCGCTTCACGGGAAATTCCGCCGACTGGTTGATCTGGTGCTCCTCCCGGAAATCGATCCTCGGAAGGATGGTCGCGCCGCCCGGCGACTTCAAAAACGGAAACGAGTTCTTCGATTTGCGCGCGAATTCCAGCGCCACATGCCGGTTTGTGATCGCAATCCGGTCCGCCACCATCCACGCCGTTCCCACCCACGGAAACGTCGGATGGTTCGACAATTCCACCCGCCCGACCGAACGAATCGCGCTCTCCAGTTTCGCTTTGTGCGGGATCAACTCCGCGCGCCAGGCGTCGGCCGCGGGTAGGTCGAATGTGCTGTTCCGCACAACCAGGGCCGGTCTCGTGAAATCGACGCGGATGATTGCTTCGACAACGCTGGGCGGCAACCCGGCATTGACGGTGGGCCGCACCGCACCAGCCCGCCCCGCGGCGGCCCGCCCCGCGGCAGCCCACCCCGCGGCAGCCCGCCCCGCGGCAGCCCGCCCCGCGTCCATCGTGTTGGCTCCGGGCATTCGCATGTTGGCCCGCGGCGTAGCGTCTCCGCCCGCGGGCTCCCCGGGCTCCACTTCCGGTGCAGCGAGGCGTGCCGCCAGTTCCGCTTCCAGTAATTGATCGATCCGGGCTGAGGGGGGGACGGCTGGGTTCATTTCGCGAATCCTCTCTATAGTTCCATTCGCGACAATTAGATCGAAATCTCGCCAATAATGCGCGCTTCTCGTTTTAAGATTTTCCCTGGGAACAAATAGCGAATCTTGAACGCGAGTGGTGGTCCACCAGCGATAGCACCACCTTCAGAGTGAAGGTAATCTTCACGAAACCGTATCCTGGATGTGAAAAAACGTAGGAGTACCGCCGATAGGGAACCGTAGCCTATTGGTATTGCACGATAATAGTACATGGTCCGAAAATTGCTTCGTCAGCGGTTCAGTTTGGGGGAAAGGATCCTTATGAGAACGCAACTGCGGTCACTTGCGGCCGCGTATTTGTTTGCATGCGCAACCGTTTCTTTTGCGCAAATAACTGGAGACCTCCGAGGGGTCGTCGTCGACGGCCAGGGTGGGGCGGTGTCGCAAGCGAAGGTTACGCTAATCAGCTTGGAGACGGGCGAGACTCGTACCGGGAATGTCTCAAATGAAGGGGTCTTCAACTTTAACCTCTTGAAGATCGGGCGCTACGAAGTGCGCGCCGAGTCGTCGGGATTTCGCACTGCTTCGGCACAGGCAGAAGTCCGGACGGGCGAAGTTGCCAGCGTCAGATTCTCGCTCGAGGTCGGACAAGTCACTGAGACCGTGACGGTTACGGACGCGGTCAGCCAACTGGACACCGAGACGGCTCAGATCCAGACCTCTGTTATCGGCGAAAGAATTCAGGAATTGCCCGTTGCGCGCAACCCGAACCTGATCGCCCTCATGGCGCCCGGCACGGTGCCGGTGCGTGCGAACAGCTTCCTAAGTTCGGGTAGCTTCAATGTGAATGGCGGCCGCGGGCGTGGAAACAACATCACCGTCGACGGCATCACGACCACCGATGTCTCGGTCACGGGTACCGGCGGTGTGAGCAACCCGCTGAACTTTAGCTCGATCAAAGAGGTAAAGGTTATTACAAACAATTTCAGCGCGGAATACGGCCGTAACTCGACCTCGCAGGTTCTTTACATCACCAAGAGCGGGACCAACGATCTGCACGGCGAGGTATTCGAGTACTTCCGCAATGACAAGCTCAATGCCCGTCCTTTCTTTGACACCACGGGGAAGACCAACATCACCAAACGCAACGAGTATGGCTGGTCGCTCGGTGGGCCCATCTATATCCCCAAACTCGTCGATGCGCGGAATCGCGTATTTTGGCATACCGACTACACCGGGCTGAAACTGCGCGGCGCGGGCGCGACCCGCATTGCCCGCGTCCCAACTCCGGCAATGATGGCGGAAGTGGTCGATCCCACCTCGCGAGCGATCCTGCAGCAGTATCAGATTCCCACCAGTCCTACCGGCCGCATTGAAACCGCGGGTCCCAATACGAGCGATTTTTGGCAGTATTCGATCCGCGGCGACGTCATCTTAACCAAGAACGACACCCTTTGGGCGCGCTACTCGGACACGAGCAGCATTGACGCTGCGCCGAGTCTGACCTTCGTCGGTTCAGACCTGCCTGGCTTCGGAGCCACCAGCCAGGGCAAACCACGGCAAGCGACTCTGGCCGAAACGCACACGTTCGGGGCCTTCGCGGTAAACGAATTCCGGTTTGGTTTCGGACAGTCGGACGCCGGATTCCCGATCGATACGCCGTTTGGACTCGGACCCAAAATCAATTTCAGCAGCGGCGAGTCGACGGCTTTCGGCGTGTGGGAAGGGCTACCGCAAGGGCGCGAACAGAAGACCTACCAGTTCACCGACAATTTCTCATTCATCAAGGGCTCGCACAATTTCAAGACCGGCTTCGAGTACTACTATCTCCAGGCGGATTCGATCTTCGATGCCTTGACGAGAGGACTGTACGTATTCCCGACTTGGTCGGACTTTGCGCAAGGACGCCCGTCCACTTGGCAGCAGCGCTTCGGTAACTCGGTACGTGAGAATCGCGTGAAGAACGCCTTCGCCTTCCTGCAGGACGATTGGAAAGTACGGCGCAACCTGACGCTGAACCTTGGGGTCCGTATGGAGTGGTCTGGCGGTCCCACGGAGCGGAACGGCCGGATCGCCAACCTGAACTTGGATGACCGCAGTTCGTTCGGCGC
>CAYUZM010000167.1:0-9118 GCA_964449665.1 uncultured Solibacteraceae bacterium | reverse complement strand
GTGTCGATGCCGATCAACACCTGCGCCTTTCCCGGTTCCACGCCATGACCGCTCGCCCAGCGGCCCAGCGCCAATCCCACCGCGTACACCGTCGTCCGGTCGAGCGGATACTCGCCGGCAACCCCGCGGATGCCGTCGGTTCCAAATAACTGCCTGGCCATCTTTCCTCCGAATCAGTTTCCGCCGCCGCCGGTCTTTCTCACTTCCACGTGCACAAGCACTCGTGAGCCGCCCACGAACCGGACCATCGGGTCCTCCAGCGACGCATGCGATGCGATCTCTTCCCGTCCCGTCACCGAGCTCAAATCCAAGGCATCCGTTTCGGCCACCGTAATCTCCTCCACGCGGCTTTCCGGACCCTCCACCTTCACCTGCTGCGGCACCACCCGCAGCGAAACCACCTCATAGCCCGCCGGGGGCTGCGTCGCCACCCGCACCTGCACGGGCAAGTCCCGGACCAGACGCTTTTCAAACCGCAAGCGCACCTGCGGCGGCATCACGCGCTCCACCGCAACTCCGGCGGGCAGCGCGATCTTCGCTCCATCCAGCGGAAACGTCCGCTCGCCCGGACGGATCACATCGGCCAGATCCACCACAACGGCCACGTCGGCCATATAGTTCTGCCGCAGCTTGCTCTGCGGCCCATGCACTTCCAACCGTACGCGGTCAATCAGCGCCGAGCTGATCTCCAAATCCCGGGGCGTGTTCTGGTACTGCACCGGGACCGACAACGACGTGCTGTTCTCAGGCTCGCCCACCGAGGAGAGCCACAGGAGAAACGCCATGGCGATCGAGATCAGCTTCCAACGCCAATTCCGTGTAACGATGCCCGTCATCCCCGGTCGGCCTCCTCCACCTGCTCACTGACACCTTCGGGGATCCGGTCCGGTTCCACGCGCGCGCCGCTCCAGCCGAAATGCCGGTCGAGCTTCGCTCTTACCTGATCGGTCGTCAGGCCGCTTTCGATTAGACCGAATGCGACCACCGAGATCCGTCCCGTCTCTTCGCTCACCACCAGCGCCAAGGCGTCCGTATCTTCGGTGATGCCGATGGCCGCGCGGTGGCGGGTTCCCATCGTGGAGGCGAGCGTGGGGTTGACGCTGAGGGGCAGGAAGCAGGCCGCCGCCGAGAGGCGTTCCCCCTGGATGATCACCGCGCCGTCATGCATCGCCCCGCCGGGCTGGAAGATCGCCAGCAGTACGTCGCGGGAAACCACGGCGTCCATGGGCACGCCGCTTTCCACGAACGTGCGCAGGCCCATGTCGCGCTCCAGCACAATCAGCGCGCCGGTCTTGCGCGAGGAGAGATATTCGAGCGCGAGCAGAATCTCTTCGGCAAACTCGCGGCGTTGGAGGCGGCTGCCCCAGGGGATCCAATTGTGGCGGCCCAACCGCGCCAGCGCGCGCCGGATCTCGCTCTGGAACATGACGATGACGGCGAACGCCGAATAGGGCGCAAGCGTCGAAAGCAGGTTCCGCAACATCTCCAGTCCCAGGTAGAGCGAAGTCAGGTACAGCACCAGCAGGACGAAGATGCCCGACAGCACGTGCGCCGCGCGGCGTCCCCGCACGATCATCAGGAACTGGTAGATCAGAAACGCGGTGACGAAGATATCCAACGCCGCCATCGGCGTGAGCTTAGGAATCGTGGTGTGGATCGGCGAGGTGTACCAGGGCATGAGGATGGCCGCGCCGTTTGCTATCCGGTGAACCGGAACATGAGGTCTTCTATTCGCCCGCCGCGCACCTCGATGCGTTTCAGGTCGGCTGCGCCGGCGCCCATCTGCTCGGCGAGCAGGAGCGTATTGTCACACTCGCGAAAGGCCCCCTGCCCTTTGGGCGCGCGGGGATCGTAACCCATGAGCGCGGTGGCAACGGTGTCGGTGGAGACCGCATTCGTGCCCACGATCATCAGGCCGGGCTTGACGGCGCGCAATGCGCCGCGCCAATGGTTGCGAATCCAGGGCCCTTCGCCGCCGGCCATCGTTTCGATGCCGTCGATGATGGAGATATCGATGGGGCGCGCCACGGCAAGGTCGGCGGTGACACGCGGCATGCGGTGGCCCGGATCGCGGCTCGATGCCGGATCGACTTCCGGCTCGGCGATGCGCGCGGGCTGGCGTTTGCCGAGGTGGCAGGTTTCGACGCGGCCCTTCGTGGGGCTCTCGTTGGGCTCGTCGGCGCCCGCGTCGTCGCCATAGATGGAAGCGGGCGTGATGCCGAACATGTTCTTCAAGGCGAGCGTAACGCCGCAGGTGGCATGGTCTTTCAATTTCGCCATGGAGACCATGACGTCGGTCTCTTCGTAGACCGGATGCAGCATATAGCTCGGGAACATGAGCGGCGTGCCGGGGACTTTGCGGCGAACGTACTTATTCTTCCAGGTCATGCCGTTCGTGTTGACCAGGTCCACGTTTGGCGCGGCGTTCTTGATGGCGCGCACGTTCCAGCCGGAGTCGAGCATGTATTCGTCGAGCGGCGCGACGGTGCCGTAGCCGCTTTCCACCAGGCGGATGCGCCGCGCGCCCGCTTCGCCCAGCAGGCGGACAAAGGCGCCGATCTGCGTGGGATGCGAGTAGTGCGTGGAGCCAAGCGGCTTGCCTTGCAGGCGCAACGCCGGACTGCCGGTGAGGTTCAATTTCACCGTGACGGTCTTATTCCGGACGAGTTTGGCGAGCCCGCCAAGCTGGTCGAACATGCCGCTCAGCAGCGCCGCTTGATCTTCGCTGTAGCTCGGGCATCGCGCAATCGCCACCGGGGCAACCGGACCGCCGTCCGCTCGCAAGGCGGCAGGCGCCGACAGGAACGTGGCTAAAATCTCTCGCCGCGATAGCCCGAATCGATTCTGCAACGCCATGATTTAACTAGTGTAATTCACCCGCCTATTCGGCCACCAAGGTGCCCATAATTCCCAGCTTGTCGATCTCCACGCCCGTGCCGTCCTCCGTCTCAAAAACGGCCAGTGAACGCGGCGCCTGGCCAGGGGCAAGCAGCTTCACCGATTTCCATTTGCCAAGCAGGTGAACGGTTACGTTGAAGACATCGTAATCGGAGTAGTTGACCAGGTGGACGTGCACCTGTTTCCCGCCGTCGCCGGTCCCCATAAAGGAAAGGACACTGGCCACATTGAACAGGCGCGCGCCGAGGTTGTGACGCCCGGTCATGGAGTTCACTTCCTTCCAGATCTGGTCCAGCTTCTCGACGTTTTCCTTGTCGAGCGTGATCTGGTCTTCGCGCTGCGGCGGGAACTTCCATCCGGGAGGAGCGCTGAGCAGCGTTCCGCCGGCGCGCGTGAAGCGGCGCAGCACTTGCTTTTGTTCCTCGGAGAGCCAGGCGGGATCGACGTTCACGGCCATCTTGGCCGCTTTCATCTCCTCGTCGTTCAACCTGCGGCCCGGCACGGGCCGGACGGGCGTGTGCTTCACGCTGATCATGTCGAGGATGCCGCCCGTGATGAGACCACCGTTTTCGACGTCCTGAATCAGCGCCAGTTGCCCGTAGGCTCCGGCGCGCCGCCACTCCCGGTGCGATTGGAAGTAGCCGAGCAACTCCATCATCTTCTTCCAGCCGTCCACGGCCTTCGTTTCGCGCGCGAGCAGGCGCTTGCTCATATCCGCGTCGAGGGTCACCAGCCAGTGCGCCCCGAGCATTTCGGCGTCGGCAATCGCCTGCAAATAGCGGGCCACGGGAATCACGAGATTCGCGGGGGGCCGGTAGGCGATCCACACCTGCGCGGGCGCTTCCTGGTTCCGCGACGCGCGTACGAAGCGTAGAAAGCCGGAGTTGGTATCAATCCACGGCGCTCCGCTGGGGGCGGCTTTTTCCTTGCCATCCTCGGCGGCGTTAATGCCCGGCCAGACGCCTTGATTGGTGGCGATGATTCCGCCCGCGGCGGCAAGGTCCATGCGCGTGCGCGGGCCCATGGCGACGGCAGCCAGTTTCGAATCGGCGAGCGCGGCGCGGGCGCGGGAAAGGGCGGACTGCTCGAAGGTGCCCTCAAAGACAACCCCTTGCAGCTTGGCCGCCGCGGCGCGCGCGGGCAGTTCGGTCAAATCGTCGCCTGGCCGGACAAGGCCCAGCACGACAATGCCTTCGCCGGCCGCTCTTTCCGCGAATCCGGCCGACCAGTAGGCGGGCTCCACTACGAGGCAATTCACCGCCGTTCCGCGAACCAATTCGAGCGTGGCCGGGTCGCTTGTCTCCCAACGCGCGGGCACCCAATCGGCGGGCGCGGCGAGGGCGAGGAGAAGGGCCAGGAACATGCTTTCACTGTAACGCGGGCGCGAAGCATTGAGAACGGGCGCGGCGGTAGTATTCCTCGGCGATTTCCTACCTCTACAACCGTGCACTTACAACCGATATGGGCAAAGTGATCACAGTCTTTTCGGAGCTCGACCAGCGGCGTGCGGCGGCGTTTGTAGCGATGTCGGTAGCTCTTGAGATATTCGATCCCGAAGCCGACCCCCATCTTGAGCCGTTCAACATGACAACCAAGGACGAGAAGATCGAGCGCGCGTTGCGGTTGGCGGCAGGCGTCGATGCAACGGCCGAGGAGGCTGTGTTGATCAAGAACTTCCAGGTGGCGATCAAGCGGCTGCGCAAAGGCCAGGCGTTTACGAAGCCGCACAAGGCCTTGGCCGATAGGCTTCGCAACCTGGGTTTGCATATTCCGCCACGCGGCCAGCGCTATCACGTAGCGATCACGGCGGAGTAGGTTCGGTTAGCGGTCGACAGGGATACCGAAAACATTCACCCTGCGTCGCGAGACGCTTTTGGCCTTTGCGCGAACTACAGGCCCCACGCGGCTAAAAGTCTGGCCATTCCACTTGTAGCGTGTTCGCTTAATGCCGCTGGAGCAGCAGAGGCCTGTCTGTAATTTGGGATCGTACAGCTCAACGACGAGTTGTCCATTCTCGATTGCCGCATGACTGAGCCCTTGGTCGGAGCGGTCGCCGGTGCGAAGCACCATAACTGCGATCGGCGAGCCTGCTTGCCATTCGAACATATAGAGTACGTGCCAGTTCATCGTCCCACCCGTGTCATACCGCAGCACGGCGATCGCTTCTTCGCCGCGGTTGGCCGTGAGATCGCCAAAGAGGATTTCCTCCAATGTCAGACCCGAAAACATCGGGCCTTGGTCGGGCTCCGCCCAGCGCCCGTTTCGCAGCCTGACCTCCCGGAGGTTTGTTGGCACTCTCCAGCGGATGGACGGTGGCCCATACTCGGCGGAATCGTGCGGGTAAGCGAGGTTTCGAAAGTCTACGTCGCGAATCGACTTGGGCTGCGCCACTACACATAGTGCGGACAATACCGTGAGTGCGAGAGTCCGCGTCAAGCCGCTTTCACCTCGGTCCAGACCCGGTCGCGCAGTTGCTGAGTTGCGGCTGGGAGCGTCGCGAAGTACTCACCGCGGGCGGCGATCTCGCCTTGCGGGTGGAGGGCCTGGCTTTCCTTGCGTTCCGGAGGCAAGAGTAAGCGGGCGGCTTCATTGGCGGTCGCGGTCTTGGTGTGTTCGGCGATGCGCGCGCCGACTTCGGGCCGGAGCAGGTAGTTCAGGAAGTCATGAGCGAGCTCCGGGCTGCGGCTCTCGCGGAGGATCACTGCGTTGTCGCAATACTCGGCGTAGCCTTCGCGCGGATAAACGAAGCGGAGGTGCGCGGCTTCGTCCATGCCCTGCAGCGCGGTCGTGGTCCAAAGGTGGGCGGCCATGAGATCGCCCGCCATCACCTGGTCGCGGGCTTCGGCATTCAGGTAGGCGCGCACGAGCGGTTTCTGGCGGATCAACTCATCGCGCGCGCGGGTGAGTTCGGCCTCGCGCGTGGTGTTGATGGAAAGGTCCAACTTCTTGAGCGCGGCGCCGAGGGTATCTGCGGGGTCGTCGAGCATGGTGATGCGCCCTCGCACGCGTTCGTCCCAGAGAGCGGCCCAGGAGGCCGGCTCCGGCATGAGCTTGGGGTTGTAGAGAATGCCCGCGGCGCCGATCATGTAGGGCACCGACACCTCGTGGCGCGCATCCCACGGGGGTGACTTGAGCGTCAGGTTCGCGAGGTTGGGCAGACGCGCGTGGTCGAGCGGCTGGAGCAGGCTGTTCTCGCGCAGCGGCGGGATGAAGTAGTTCGAGGGGAAGACAATGTCCCAGCCCGAATTGCCCGTGAAAACCTTGGCGAGCATCTCTTCGTTCGATTCGAACTCGGCGTAGCGCACTTGGGCGCCGAACTCCTTCTCGAAGGCGGGCACGGTTTCCGGCGCGACATACTCGCTCCAGTTATAGACGTAGAGGCGCCGGGAAGCCCGGCGGCAAGCGGCAGTGGCTGTGGAGAGCCCGAGAAAGAAGAGGTCGCGGCGTCTCACGCGCGCCTCCAGCGCTCGGCGGTAAGCGTCAACACGCCGATGGCGACGGTGATGATGGTCGAGATCGCATTCACGGAAGGCGAAACGCCTTTGCGGGCCATGGTGTAGATGACCATGGGGAGCGTTTCGGAATCGACACCGGCGACGAGGCTGGTGATGACATAGTCGTCGAAGCTGATGGCGAAGACGAGCAGCGCGGCGGTGCCGATGGCGGGCGTGAGTTGGGGCAGCGTGACGCGCAGGAAGGTTTGCCATTCGGTGGCGCCGAGGTCGAGCGCGGCTTCTTCGAGCGAACGGTCCATTGTCTTGAGGCGCGCCATGATGACCACGACGACGTAGGCGAGCGAAAACATGATGTGCGCGGCGACGACGGTGTGCAGGCCAAGGCGCACGTCGAGGAAGCGGAACACCCATTGATAGAAGACCAGCAGTGAGACCCCGGTGACGACTTCGGGCGTGACCAGCGAAAGATAGAGCGAGCCTTCGAGCCAGCGCGCGCGTCGCTTCCACATGGCGTAGGCGGAGAGCGTGCCGGCGGCGGTGGCGGCAACGGTGGCAAGTCCGCCGATGAGGACGCTGTTCCAGGCCGATTCGAGGAGGCGTGGGTCGTCCCATAGCGCGCGATACCAGACGAGCGAAAGGCCTTCCCATACGGTGTATTTCGAGGAGTTGAAACTGAAGGCCGCGAGGATAAGGAGCGGCACGTGGAGGAAGGCGTAGGCCGCGGCGGCGTAGAAGGCGAGGCCGCGTTTCATAGGGGGCTGCCTCCGGCGCGCGGCAGCACGCCGTCTGTGCGGGCCAGCACGCCTTCGGCGCGGGGCAACCCGTCGCCAGCGCGGGACGACTCGCCCTCCGCGGCGCGGTTCGTGCGAAGGGCCATCCAGAGCAGCGCCAGGACAATCGCCATCAGCACCACTGACAGCGCCGCGCCAAAGGGCCAGTCGCGCGCGGTGGTGAACTGGTTTTGAATGACGTTGCCGATGAGGATGCTCTTGCCCCCGCCCATCAGGTCGGGCGTGAGGTAGGCGCCGAGGCAGGGCACGAACACGAGCACGCTTCCGGCGGCCATGCCCGGTTTCGCAAGCGGCACGACAACGCGCCAGACCACCTGCCAGGGCTTCGCGCCGAGGTCTTCGGCGGCTTCGAGCAGCCACGGGTCGAGGCGTTCCAGCACGGCGTAGACCGGCAGTACCATGAACGGCAGATAGCCGTAGACGAGGCCCAGCACGACGGCGCCGTCGTTGTAGAGCAGCGGCAGAGGTTCGGCAATGATCCCGAGCGATTGCAGGATGGTGTTGATGAGTCCCGTGTCGCGCAGCAGGAACATCCAGGCGTAGGTGCGGACGAGGAAGCTGGTCCAGAAGGGCAGCGTGACGAGGCCGAGCCAGAGCGTCTTGCGCGTGCGGGCGCGGGCGATGAACAGCGCGAGCGGGAACCCTAGCATCAGGCAGAGAGCCGTGGAGAGAGCCGCAATCCAGAACGATTTCAAGACGATCTCGCCATAGAGTGGATCGAGCAGGCGCGCGTAGTTTTGCCAGGTCCACGGTTCGCCCTGGCCGCCGTAGGCGCCGCGCGTCAGGAACGAATAGCCCGCGACGATCACCATGGGGGCAACAAACAGCAAGGCCATGAAGGCGCGCGAAGGAAGCAGGAACCAGAAACGCGGCGTCACGGTTCGGGCCTCATCTCATCGGCTTCGCGCCAGGCGGGGCGGACACGCTCGCCGGACTGAAAATCGGACTGGGGTCTCGGAATTTCGCAGATCACTTTCGCGCCGCCCGCGAGTTCGGCTTCGACATGGACGCAGTTGCCGAGGAATGTGATCGACGCGACGATGGCTTCGCGGCCTGGGCCCTCGCGGCTCATGCGAATGGCCTCCGGGCGGACGCCGACGCCGTCGATCCAGTTCACGGCGCCGAGAAAACCCGCCACGAAGCGCGTGCGCGGGCGGACGTAGAGTTCTGCAGGCAGACCCACCTGCTCTAAACGGCCGGCATTCATCACACCCACGATGTCGGCCATGGAAAGCGCCTCTTCCTGGTCGTGGGTAACCATGAGAAACGCCACACCGGTGCGGCGCTGCAGGGCCTTCAACTCGCCGCGCACCTGTTTGCGGAGGTTGGGATCGAGGGCCGAGAGCGGTTCGTCGAGCAACAGCAGGTCGGGAGCAAGCACGAGCGAGCGGGCGAGCGCGATGCGCTGCTTTTCTCCGCCGGAAAGCTGCGCGGGCTTGCTCGAAGCTTTGTGGCTCATCTGCACCAGTTCGAGAATCGCGTCCACCGAGGGCGCGGCGCCGCGGTTGTAGCGCAGGCCGAACTCGACGTTCTGGCGCGCGGTGAGATGAGGGAACAGCGCGTAGTTCTGGAAGACGGTGTTGACGCGGCGCTCATACGGCGGCAGGTGCGTGATGGGCATGCCGTTGAGCAGCACCTCGCCCGCGTCCGGCGTTTCGAAGCCCGCGATCATGCGCAGCGTGGTCGTCTTGCCGCACCCGGAGGGGCCGAGCAGCGCGAACAACTGGCCCGGTTCGACATCGAAGGAGACGGCATCGACGGCGCGCTGGCCCGGGAACTCTTTGGTGACACCGCGCAGCGAGAGCACCGGCATAGTCGATTAGTATGGCACGCGGGCGGAGCGGGAGCGCCCCCAAATGGAAAAGGGGCGGCACGCGATGCGCCGCCCCGGTTGAAGAGAGTCGTACTACTTCTTCGCGTTGAAGCGCGCCTCGGCGGCGGCCCAATCGATGACGCTCCACCATGCGCCGATGT
>CAYUZM010000166.1:0-9126 GCA_964449665.1 uncultured Solibacteraceae bacterium | reverse complement strand
GTGTGGATCGGTTCGCCCCCTAAACGGGAGCCCGCGGTTGGAAGTATCGTATGAACGCCCATTGTTTTCAGCCGTTCGCGCCGGAACGTCCGCGCGTCCCTTGCGGCGCCCGTCAATCGTTTTGCCGCCGACGAATCGCCACACGTAGGCGTCAAACGTCCCAAACTCTTTCTGCACCGCCAGAAACGCCTTCGCGTTCTTCACCGCTCCGAATACCTTGAGGCGGTTTCGCACAATGCCCGGATCGAGCAGCAACTTCTCCAAGCGTTCCTCGGTGAACCGCGCGACCTTCTGTGGATCGAACTCCGCAAAGGCCTTGCGATAGTTCTCGCGTTTGCGCAGAACGGTCTCCCAACTCAGGCCCGCCTGCGCGCCTTCGAGGATCAGCATCTCGAAATGCTTCCGGTCGTCGTGCACCGGCACGCCCCACTCGTCGTCGTGATATTCGACGTAGGGCGGCTTGTCGAGCGCCACCCAGAAACAACGCGTCTTCTCCGGGACGCTCACGCCACGGCGCTCAATCCGGGCTTGTCCAGCAGCCCCGTATTTACGCGCCCATTGCGCACGTCGAATACCCCCGGGAAGCGATCCGTCCAGCCCTTATTCGCCGCGGGAACATACTGCCGCGAGTTGCATTCGATCGCCGCCACGGTCGGAACGTGCGCCGCAAGGCCGGCCGAATGGATGAGCGACGCGCCTGGGCATGTCAAGTCCTGCACGCAGAGGAATAGCTTGTGCTTCTGCACCGCCGCGCCCATCAGCAGCGCTTCGCCCTGCCCCTTGCACGCCTTCAACGCCGCGCCCGAATACCCCATTTCGCGCGACAGTTCCAGCATCTCGAGCGAGATCAACGATTCGTCGATCACCACCGGTTTCAGCTTCGCCGCTTCGTGCATCACGTTCGCGCGGTCAGCCTTCAGGTCGCGCTTGGTCGGCTGTTCGACGTACTGGACGCGGTAGTAGGCCACGGCCGAACCCTCACGAATCTTGCGCAGACACGACACCAGGTACTCCGCGCTGGGAGCCTTTTCGTTGAAATCGAGCGAGTAGACCCACTTCGACACGCCGCGCTTCTTCTGCGTCTCGCCCGCTACGCGCTCCACGGAAAGTACGCGGTCGACATCCCACTTCAGGTCCTCGCCGTTAAGCTTGATCTTCAAATGGTCGAGCCCGGAATATTGAATCCATTCCGGCAACGTCTCGGGCATTCCGTCGTTGATGCGCTTGGTGATGTCGGCGGCAGTAAGCGGGTCCACCGCGCCCACCAGGTGATAGAGCGGCATCGCCGGCTTCGGCTTCGCTGAAACATACCGGTCCAGATACTCGCCCTTGAATGCCGGCGAAAGGTAGTGGGCCAGGTCATGTGAAACAAATTCGGAGGAAAGTGTCTGATAGGCGCTGCGCCCCAGCATCTTTCCATATCCATCATGCAGCGCCGCGTCGAACGGGCTCGCCGTCACCAGCGTGCATAACACCGGAAATGGCTCCTTCAGTTTCAACTCGCGCGTCACATCGGCCGCCGCCTTCACATACGCGGGCGTCAGCGCGTGGGCGGCGTCGAGCGGGTGCCCGTATTCCTTATAGGCCCCCACGATCTTGTTTATCTTCACCGTCAACGCCTTCATGGCATCGAGCGTTTCGTTGTAGGTGAGCACCTTCGATGGGAAGCCCCACACGTTGCCCATCGGCATCGACCCGAAGCCCTTCGCCACCTTCCCGGCGCGATTGCGCAGCGTGACGTTCACGTTGCACAGGGTCACGCGGTCCACTACGTTGCCGCCGAACTTGATCGGCGTGCGGTACAGGTAGTCTTCGTAGGCGAACTGCACACTTTCGATGCGCACGTCGGTGGGCTTCTGCGTGGCCGAAAGAAGCGCGGGCGCGGCCATCGCCGACGCAAGAAAGGACCGTCTGCTGAGGGGAGTCACGCTGACATTGTACTGGATCGATTCAGGCGTCCGAGCGCCAACAACAGCGCCGCAATCAACGCCACGCCTGCCAGGCTGAACTGCAGCGTGTGAGCCTTCAGCCACGGCAGCGCGTCGTGGCCCAGGTGCATGCCCAACCACGCCATCGCGAAGTAGTTGGGAATCCGCGCCGCCAGCATCACGAGCAGAAAATGAAGGGGCCGCACGCCCGTCGCTCCCGCCGAGAGCACGAAGACCTTCAACGGCATCGGAAACGGAATCAAGGCCGGCACGAACACGGTCACCAGCCCGTAATGTCGAAACCATTCGCGGAGCTTGCGCGTGCGCGGCGAGGCCGTGTGCCTTTCCAGATACATCTCCCCGCCCTTGCGCGCGATCTCGAACAACACCATGCTGCCGATGGCCGATCCCAACACGGCCACGGCCGCCGTCCACCAACCCATCGCCGGATTCGTCGCCGCGATGGCCACAATCAGCGCCACCACGCCGCCCGGCAGCGGCACGCCCGCCGAATCCAGCGCGGCCAGGAGAAACGCCCCCAACGGCCCCCATGACTGTAAAAGCAGTGCGAACTT
Organism: uncultured Solibacteraceae bacterium; assembly: GCA_964449665.1. Taxonomy (GTDB): domain Bacteria; phylum Acidobacteriota; class Terriglobia; order Bryobacterales; family Bryobacteraceae; genus JAFLBB01. The sequence goes on along the minus strand of CAYUZM010000166.1, from coordinate 6,623 downwards.
CTTCATGCGCCCGCACCAGCCGCCACCATGCGGCGCAACTCAGCCTCGTCAATTACGTTCACGCCTAGCTTTTTCGCTTTCTCCAACTTCGATCCCGCCGACTCGCCCGCTACCAGGAAGTCTGTCTTCTTCGACACCGAATCGGTCGCCTTGCCCCCGGCGTTCTCGATCATCGCCTTGGCTTCCTCGCGGCTCATCGTAGGAAGCGTGCCGGTAATTACGAACGTCTGCCCGCTCAGCGGACCGCCCTCGATCCTCACCTTCTCCTGAGAGAAGGCGAGCCCGGACTCGCGCAGCCGCTCCAGCAATTCGCGATTGTGCGCGTTGTCGAAGAACTTGCGGATCGCCGTCGCCACCTTCGCGCCCACTTCAGGCGCTTCCTTCAACTGCTCCTCGCTCGCATCGGCAATCACGTCGAGCGAGCCGAATGTATCCCCCAGCAGCGCCGCCGTGCGTTCGCCCACAAACGGAATGCCCAAGCCATTCAACAGCCGCGCCATGGGCTTCTGCTTCGACGCCTCGATGCCCTTCATGATGCGCGCCGCCGACTTGTCGCCCATCCGCTCCAGCCCCGCCAATTGCTCCTGCGTGAGCTTGTAGATATCGGCGATGCCCGCTACCATCCCGCGCCCGACAAGCTGATCGATCAGCGCCTCGCCCATGCCGTCAATATCCATCACGCTGCGCGAAGCAAAGTAGCGCAGGCTCTCCTTCAAACGCGCCGGACAGTTGGGATTGATGCACCTGCTCGCCACTTCGCCTTCGGCCCGCACCACCGGCTCGCCGCACACAGGGCACTTCGCGGGCATCTGGAACGGTGTGCGCTCCTCGCCGTGCTTTGCCACGCGCACGATCTTCGGAATCACGTCGCCCGAACGCTCGATCACGACGGTATCGCCCGCCGCCAATCCCAGCCGTTCGATCTCGTCCTCGTTGTGCAGCGTCGCCCGCGACACCATCACGCCGCTCACGCCCACCGGTTTAAGATTCGCCACCGGAGTCAATACGCCCGTGCGACCCACCTGAATCTCGATCGATTCGAGCACCGTCTCCGCCTGCCGCGCTGGATACTTGAACGCAATTGCCCACCGTGGGGCCTTCGCCGTCCACCCAAGCTGCCGCTGCTGCACCTGCGAGTCGACCTTCACCACCATTCCGTCAATCTCAAACGGCAACGTCTCGCGCCGCGACTCCCACGAACGGATGTGCTCGATCAGCTCTTCCAGGCTTTCGCAACGTCTTCGATGTGGGCTCACCTTGAACCCCGCCCCGTGCAATTGCTCAAGCGCCTCCCACTGCGATGCCAGCGCGGGCATGTGCAGATAGGCGTAGAAATCCAGCCGGCGCGAGGCCGTGATCGTGGGATCTAACACGCGCAGCGACCCCGCCGCCGAGTTCCGCGGATTCGCATACCGTGGTAATCCCTGCTGCTCGCGCTCCTCGTTCAGCTTCTGAAAGGCGCTGTTGGGCATCACCACTTCACCGCGCACCTCAAACGGCGCAGTCTCATCCACGCGAAGCGGAAGGCTTCGAATCGTGCGCGCATTCTCGGTCACATCCTCGCCCGTCTCGCCATCGCCGCGCGTGATCGCCTGCTGCATCACGCCGTCCACATAGCGCACCGCCAGCGACAAGCCATCCAACTTCAACTCCGCCACATACGCGTATGGCGCATCGCCCAACAAACCACGCACACGCTCATCGAACGCCCGCAGCTCATCTTCGTTGAGTGCGTTATCCAGCGACAACATCGCCGCCGAATGCGCCACCTGCTGGAATCCTTCGCGCGGAGAGCCTCCCACCCGCTGCGTTGGCGAATCCGTTCGCATCGACTCGGGATGCGCCAACTCCAGTTCGCTCAAGCGCCGCATCAACGCGTCATATTCGGCGTCGGTGATCCGCGGGCTGTCTAAAACGTAATAAAGATGCTCGTGCCGGCGTATTTCCGCCCGCAACTGCTCAATCTCTTCCGCTGCCGAAGGCATGAACTTCTATAATAAAGTGATTGGCGACCTTCTACCGAAACGCCTTCCTCATCTACAATCCACAGGCCGGCGGCCTGACCCGCGCGCGCGGCCACCGCATCACGCGCGCGGCTGAACTCTTGCGCTCACTCGGCCACGCCGTAGCCGAGTTGCCGACCGAACGCGCGCAACACGCCACCGCACTCGCCCGTTCCGCCGTCGCCAACAAAGCCGATCTCATCATCGCCGCCGGAGGTGATGGCACCATCAACGAGGTTGCCAACGGAATGGTAGGCAGCGATACGCCCCTTGCCATCCTGCCCGCCGGTACCGCCAACGTCCTCGCCATGGAAATGCGCCTGCACGGCGGCATCCGCGAAGCAGCCCGCCAACTCCAGAACATGACGCCGCGCCGCATCGCCGTCGGCCTATTCCGTCCGCAGCAAGGCGAGCCGCGTCACTTTCTATTAATGGCCGGTGCGGGCTTCGACGCCGACATCGTGCGCCGCGTGCGTCCCGATCTGAAGAAGCGCCTCGGCAAAGGCGCCTACTGGATCGCCTCGCTTTCCCGCTTCGGCGCCCGCCTTCCGCAAATGACGCTCCAGGTGAACGGCGACCGCATGACCACGGGCTTCGCCCTTGCCGCCCGCGTGCGCAACTATGGCGGCGATCTGGAAATCGCCCGCCAGGTCACGCTACTCGATAGCGACTTTGAATTTGCCGCCTTCCCTGGCGAAACCACCTGGCCCTACGGCCTCTATATGGGCGCCGTCGTCGTTGGCGCGCAGGCCAAGCTCCCCAATGTCTTCATCAAACGCGGTCCCGCGATGGAGCTCACCCCCGTTAACGGCGAGCCGATCTATGTTCAACTCGACGGTGAGTTGGCCGGACAACTGCCCGGACGGATTGAGAGCGTTCCCTCCGCTTTAACCCTTCTCACGCCACCCGATCTGCCGCAGCGCTACGGACTCTGACCGCCATGGAGAATCTCACCCACTCGCTCACAGGGTTGCTGATCGCCCATGCCGGATTCCGCGGCCGCGTGCCCCGTGCCGCCCTTATCTGCATCCTCGCCGCCAACGCGCCCGACCTCGACGTCGTCTCCGCCTTTGCCGGATCGCATGTCTACCTCGAACAGCATCGCGGTTTCACGCATGGCTTTCTCGCCGTCCCCCTGTTCGCAATCCTCTGCGCCGCCGTGGGCCGCCTCTTCACGCGCACGGCTTATCCGTGGCTGCTCGCCTTCTGCGCCGCTTTCACCGCCGGTCTTTCGCACCTGCTCCTCGATTGGACCAACATCTACGGCATCCGTCTTCTCGCGCCCTTTTCCAACCATTGGTTCCGCGCCGACATTGCCAGCGTCTTCGATCCGTTCCTCACGCTGCTGCTCGCCGCATTCGCGGTCTCGCCGCTGCTTGGCCGCCTCGTCAGCCAGGAGATCGGCGCGCGCACGCAGCAGGGCGCCGGCTCGGCACGCGCCGCGCTCGTTCTCGCAGTTCTCTATCTCGGCGGGCGCGGCCTTCTCCACGAACGCGCGCTCGCCACGCTGAACGCCCGGCTCTACGACGGTCAGGAAGCCACGCGCACCGCCGCCTTCCCTCATCTCGCCAACCCTTTCCGTTGGACCGGCCTCGTCGATCTTCCGAAGGCTTATCGCATCGTCCCCGTCAGTCTGCTTTCGGAATTCGATCCCGACGCGGGCAAGATTCTCTTCAAGGGCGCCGAGCATCACGGCGCCGCGGTGGCGGCAGCCCGCACGCGCCCCTTCCAATCGCTCATCCAGTTCTCGCCCTACCTCTTCTGGCAGGCAGGCGCCGACGTCTCCCCTAGCGAAGTTCTCAAAGTCGAAGCGAATGACCTCCGCTTCGGTCTTCCCGGCGAAGGCCGCTTCACTGCCCGCGCCACCGTGGCGCAGGATCTCACTGTTCTGAAATCCGAATTCAGCTTCACGCCGCAAGGCGAACTTCCGCGTCCGCGTTAAGGCGTACCATCGCTCAATATATGCTGGAACCATGGAACATCCCATGTGGATCGCGGGCAACCCCGTCCGTTCCGGCTCGCGGCAAGCGGTCGAGTTGCCCTACGATGGCTCGACGGTCGGTGAGATTTTCCGGGGAACCAAGGAGCACGTCGACGACGCTGTTCAGGCCGCCTCCGCCGCCTTCCCCGTCATGCGCGAGATGTCGCGCGAGGACCGCGCGGCCATTCTCCGCCGCGCCCATCAGAAGCTCCGCGACAGCCTGGAATCCTTCGCCCAACTGATCTCCGCCGAATCGGGCAAACCCATCAAGGAAGCCCGCATGGAGGCCGACCGCGCCTCATGGACTCTCCTCTTCTCCGCCGAAGAGGCGCATCGCCTGGCCGGTGAGGTGGTGCCGCTCGACGCCCACCCCGGCGGCCGCGGCCGCTGGGCCATGACCATTCGCGAACCCCTCGGCGTCATCGCCGCCATCACCCCCTTCAACTTCCCCCTCAACTTGGCGATGCACAAGATTGGTCCCGCCCTTGCCGCCGGAAACACGCTCGTTCACAAACCCGCCACCACCACGCCGCTTAGCGCGCTTGCCCTCGTCCAGCTTTTCGAAGAGTGCGGCCTGCCCAAGGGCGCGCTCAACGTGGTCACCGGCTCCGGCGGCGAGATCGGCGATGCGCTCGTGTTTCATCCTGGCGTTGCCATGGTTACCTTCACGGGCTCGCCCGAAGTCGGCGTCCGCATGCGCAATCTCGCCGGGATGAAGCGCGTCACCCTCGAACTTGGCAGCAACTCCACCGTCATGATCGAACCCGATGCCGATCTCAACGCCGCCGTTCCGCGCTGCGTGAGCGGGGCCTTTGCGCACTCGGGCCAGGTCTGCATCTCCGTGCAGCACATCCTCGTTCACAGCACCGTTCGCGCCGAGTTCACCGAACGCTTCCTTGCCGCGACGGACAAACTCGTCATGGGCCATCCCTCAGACGCCGCAACCGACATCAGTTCGCTCATTAGCGTGCCTGAAGCCGAGCGCGTCGAAAGCTGGATCGCCGAAGCCACCCGCGCCGGAGCCCGCCTGCTCACCGGAGGCGCTCGCACTCGCGCCTCCATTGCGCCCGCCGTGCTCGATGAAGTTCCCGAAAGCGTCCAACTTTCCTGCCGTGAGGTCTTCGGCCCCGTGGTTGCCATCAACGGCTACGAGAAACTCGACGACGCCATCGGCCGCGTGAACCGGTCCGACTACGGCCTGCAAGCCGGCATCTACACGCGCGATCTGGAAAAGGCCTTCGCCGCGGCGCGCCGCACTCACGTCGGCGGATTCATGATCAACGAAGTGCCTCAATACCGCGTCGACAACATGCCCTACGGCGGCGTGAAGATGTCCGGCACCGGCCGTGAAGGGCCGCGCTACGCCATCGAAGAGATGACCGAACCGAAACTCATCACCTGGAACGTTTCATGAAAGCACTCGTCAAGAAGCTTGCCCAGCCCGGCATCTGGCTGGAAGACATTCCCGAACCCACCATCGGCATCAATGATGTCCTCATCCGCGTCCTGCGCACGGGCATCTGCGGCACCGATGTCCACATCTACGATTGGGACGACTGGGCGAAGAAGACCATCCCCGTTCCGATGGCCATTGGCCACGAATTCGTCGGCGAGATCGTCGAGGTCGGCTCCAACGTGAACGACTTCCATCCCGGCGAAATCGTCTCCGGCGAAGGCCACGTTGTCTGTGGACGCTGCCGCAACTGCATGGCCGGACGCCGCCATCTCTGCGCCCATACGCAAGGCGTGGGCGTGAACCGTCCGGGCTCCTTCGCCGAGTTCATCTCGCTGCCGATGACCAACATCTGGCGCCATCATGCGGGCGTCAATCTCGATGTCGCCGCCATCTTCGATCCCTTTGGCAACGCCGTGCACACCGGGCTCTCGTTCGAAGTGCTCGGCGAAGATGTGGTCATCACCGGCGCGGGTCCTATCGGCATCATGTCGGCCGCCGTCGTCCGCCACGCGGGCGCGCGCCACGTCGTCATCACCGACATCAATGAGGACCGCCTCGAAATCGCCCGGCGCGTCGGCGTTACGCTCGCCGTCAACCCCACGAAGACCACGCTGCCCGACGTGCAAAAGCAGTTAGGCATGACCGAGGGCTTCGATGTCGGGCTTGAAATGTCGGGCAATCCCTCGGCCTTCCGCGACATGATCGCCAACATGTCCCACGGCGCAAAGATCGCCATGCTCGGCATCCCCTCGCAGCCGATTGAGATCGACTGGCGCACCGTCATCTTCAACATGCTCACGATCAAGGGCATCTATGGCCGCGAGATGTACGAGACCTGGTACAAAATGGCCATCCTGGTCGACTCCGGTCTCGACCTCATGCCCGTCATCACGCACCGCTTCCGCTACGACGAATTCGAGGAGGGCTTCCAGGCCATGCGCTCCGGTAAATCGGGCAAAGTCATCCTGAAGTGGGAGGATCTCCGTTCATGACGGACGCCTACGCCGCGCACCTCAACGCGCAACTGAACGAGATTCGCTCCTCCGGCCTGTGGAAGCCGGAACGCGTGCTCGCCTCTCCGCAATCCTCGCGCGTACTCCTGCACGACGGCAAGGACGTGATGGTCCTCTGCGCGAACAACTACCTCGGCCTTGCCGATCATCCCGCAATCATCGCCGCCGCC
>CAYUZM010000165.1:0-9131 GCA_964449665.1 uncultured Solibacteraceae bacterium | reverse complement strand
AAAAGTCCCACGTTTCCCTGGAAAATGGACGGCGTTTCCGGCTTGGCCATTCCGGGCCCGCGCTCCTTTCCTATTCCGATCTAGGGAAAGGATGGCACGCGCTACCCTCGATCGTCAAGGGGAGCACGGCCTTGGCAGCCCCGGCCTCCGCGTCGTTTCCCGCCCCGGTATCCTCGGCGGGCGCGTGGCCGGTCCGTTTCCGGCCTGGGAACCACACCGCATGTGAACGGCAAACACCACCGCGTCAGGAGGGTCGGTCCCTCTCTGTTGGGAGTAAACTTGGCTCGTTCCACCCAACGCCGATGTCCGCAGCAGATGACATCAACCTGCGCCAACGCGCTTCACCCATGAGCAACCACGGCATGGGACCGAGTGCCCTTTGTTAAATACCGCGCGGATCGTGCGAGATGGAGTATTGCTGTCCGTCGTCGCTTCGACTTGCCTGCTTCTCTTGCTGCGGTTCAACCCCCGCCTATTCTTGAGCCACTATCCGAAGGAGATCCGGGAGATCGTCCCGCCCAAATCGAAGAGGGAGCGGCGGATGTCTATCCTGCTAGGACTGCTCCTCGGGTCTCCCATTGCTTCGGCATTGCTTTGGCGAGCCGCGACTCTGGGAAGTCACGTCTTTGGGGAACTCTTCGCCTACGCCTTCGGCGTGCTGTTCATCTTCAACCTCGTTGACTTGCTCATCCTCGATTGGCTCATCGTGTGCTGGGTCAGGCCACGCTGGGTGATCCTCCCCGGCACGGAGCATATCGTGATTCCGAATCCCTACCTCCACCACTGCAAGGAGTTCTTGTTGGGAACGGCCGGTTTGGGCATCATCGGTCTTGCCATCGCCGCGCTTTTTAGTTTTCAGTTCTCACCTGGAGGCTGAAGCCCTGCGGACCAATGATCGCCGGTGCCCAGCCCTGAGCGTAAAGTGATTCTCACCTCTTGGCCCTTTGACGCGAATCGCCCTTACCGGAAAGGACCGCCCGCGCGGATCCGGAGCGCTACCCCCGCCCATCTTCCAAACAATTTCCCTATAATTGTTTTGGTGGTCTAGTGTGTTCACCCTGGATTGCCGATAGTCTTGGGTGATGGGCGTGTGCCTTGCGCGGGCATGCCCGTTCGCCAGCCGCCTCGGCGGCGATACGTAAACAGGAAGGCTTGCGGGCTGCCGCGGCTGGGCATCGAAGCGAGGCAACTATGCCGACAAACGAAGAAGGCGAGTTTGAACTAGTGCTGGGCAACAAACAACTGCTCAGCGTGTTTTTCATCGTGGTCGTGCTGCTGGGCGTGTTCTTCACGATGGGCTACATCGTGGGCCGGAACATGTCGCCCGCGGGCGGCCCCCAGATGGCAGGCAACGTGGAAAGCAACCCGCTGGTGGTGGAACCATCCGGCCCGGGCGCGCCGCCGCCCCCGCTGCCGGGGCCTATCGATAAGCCGTCGCCGCTGCCATCCAACACGGCTCCGCCCACAACCACAACTCCGCCCACGACGACCACCGCGCCGCCGAAGCCCGAGCCAGCCAAGGCCGAGCCACCGAAGCCGGAGCCGGCAAAGACACCCGCGCCGAAGCCGGAGCCAGTGAAGCCTCCGCCACCGAAACCGGAACCCGTAAAGACCGTGCCGCCGAAACCCGCGGCCACCAAACCGTCGCCCGCGCCCGCCTCCGGAGGCACTTACCTGCAAGTCGCCGCCACGCGCAAGCCCGACGCCGACATGCTGGTGGACGTCATCTCGAAGAAGGGCTTCCGCGTCACCGTCGCGCCGGTTCCCGATTCCGAACTCTTCCGCGTGCTCGTTGGCCCGGCGTCCGGACCCGACGAACTGAACAAGCTGAAGAACGACCTCGCCGCCATCGGCTTCAAGGGCTTCCCACGCAAGATGTAGCGCCGGGCCGCGACGCCAAGCGGAACCGCAACGCCACTGCATGCCGGCGAGTCACGTCAACCGCGAACGGGATCGTACCGCCGCCGTGCGCCGTCATCTTGCGCGAAGCGCGAGCCCGGCCACGACGCCCCCGATCGTCGGGCCGCAACGCGATCGCATGCCGGGACGCCGCCGCCGGGCATCTACAATAGTGAGTTGTCGCACGGCCATCTGATCCACATCGAAAATGCCCTTCCCCCGGCAGGCTCCGCCACGCGCGGACGCTTACCCGAATGGCTCCGCAAGTCCACCGTGAACCCGGTCTCCGTCACCGCGCTGAAGCGCGATCTGCGCGAGCTCAATCTCCACACGGTTTGCGAATCGGCGCGCTGCCCGAACCTGAACGAGTGCTTCCATCGCGGCCAGGCCACGTTCATGATCCTGGGCAACCTCTGCACGCGGGGCTGCGGCTTCTGCTCCGTGCCGAAGGGCCTCCCCGGGAAACATACCTTCGAACTCGACGCCCAGGAACCGGAACATGTCGCCGGTATGGCTGCCCGCATGAAGCTGCGCTACGTGGTGATCACCAGCGTCAATCGCGACGACCTGCCCGATGGCGGCTCCACGCACTTCGCGGCCACCGTGCGCGCGGTGCGGCGCGCGCTCCCCGATGCCCGCGTTGAGGTGCTCACGCCCGACTTCAATGGCGACATGGACGCCGTCGCCCGCGTGCTCGACGCCGGGCCGCATGTCTTCAACCACAACATGGAGACCGTGGCGCGGCTCTACTCGCGCGTCCGTCCGCAGGCCAACTACCGGCAGTCGCTCGACGTACTGCGATTCGCGCGCCGCTTCGCAGGCGGCCGCGGCGCGGACCTTCTCACCAAGTCCGGCCTCATGGTCGGCCTTGGCGAGACGCACGACGAGGTCCGGCAGGTGCTGGATGATCTGCGGACGGAGGGCGAGACCGACGTTGCCACCATCGGCCAGTATTTGCAGCCCTCGCGGCGGAGCCTGCCGGTGATGCGCTACGTGCCGCCCGCCGAATTCGACCAATGGCGCGACTACGGTCTCGGCGCCGGCTTCCGCATGGTGTTCAGCGGCCCATTTGTCCGCAGCTCTTATATGGCGGATATCGTGATCGAAGAGGCAACAGCCTCATGCTCGTGAACATTGTTCTGGCCGTGCTGTCCGGCCTGCTTCTGGTTCTGATCCATCCGCCGTTCAACCTCTGGTGGCTCGCCCCGGGCGCGCTCGCTCCGCTGCTGATCGCCGCGGCGCGCGAAACAAGCTGGCAGCGGCGGCTTTTGCTGGGGCTCGCCTCGGGCTATGTGCACTGGTTCGGGCTCTGCACGTGGATCCAGTTCGTGCTGGAAGTCCACGGCGACATGGGTTACTGGGGCAGCCGGGGCACGTTCCTGCTGTTCTGCTTCCTGAAGGCCCTGCACTTCGCGCTGTTCGCCACGCTGGCCGGGTGGGTAATGCGGCTGCGCTGGGCTGCGCTCGCCGCGCCGGCACTTTGGGTAGGCATCGAGCGCACGAATGCGCCGTTCGGTTTCGCCTGGCTCACGCTGGGCAACGCGGGAACGGACATGGGACTACCGATGCGGCTGGCCCCGTTCACGGGCGTGTACGGGCTCTCGTTTGTCTTTGCGCTGATGGCGGCGGCGCTGGCGCTGGTTCTGCTGAAGCGCCCGCGCGTGGAGTTGGCGCCCATCCTGCTGGTGCCCGCGCTCGTGCTGCTGCCCGCGCTGCCCGATGCGGCGGAGCCGGACCGCCAGGTGGCCGCCGTGCAATCGAACTTCGAAGAGTCGCGCGCCTACACGCGGGCCGAGATGGCGAGCGAGCTTTCGCACCTGAGCATCCTTACAACGGGGCAGGTGCTGCAGCCGGGACTTCCCCGCCCCGAGTTGCTGCTCTGGCCCGAGGTCCCGGCGCCGATCTTCTATTCGACCGACGGCGCGACGCGCACGGCCACCGAAGCGCTCGCGAGGAACAACCAGATCCCGTTTCTGTTTGGCGCGGTGACGTATACGCTCGAAGGCGCACCGCTGAACTCGGCCGTGCTGCTGGGCGCGAAGGGCCAGTCGCTGTCGCGCTACGACAAGATGTACCTGGTGCCGTTCGGCGAGTTCGTGCCGCCGGTGTTCAGCTTCGTGAACCGTATTTCGGATGGCGTGGGCGACTATTCGCCGGGCAAGAACCTGGTGGTGACGCGGATCGACGGGCACCGCATTGGAACGTTCATCTGCTACGAGTCGGCGATGCCGCACTTTGTGCGCGAGTTCGCCAACGCCGGCGGCGAGGTACTGATCAACCTGACCAACGACGGCTACTTCGGGCGCAGCGCCGCGCGGCAGCAGCATCTGAACCTGGCCCGCATGCGGGCAGCCGAGAACCGGCGCTGGCTCCTGCGGCCCACCAACAACGGCATCACGGCGGCGATTGATCCGGCCGGGCGTGTGCGGCAGAGGTTCCCGGAGTTCGTGCGCACGGCGGGGCGGCTAGGCTTCCGGTTTGAGACGTCGAAGACGTTCTACACGCGGTATGGCGACTGGTTCGCGCTGGGCTGTCTGCTGGCGGGGGCGGGCACGGCTTTTTGGGCGGCGGTGCGGCCGAACTATCAGAGGCCGGCGTAGGCTGCGCGGGCGGGGCGGGGTGGTTGAGCAACTCGCGGGTGGGGTCACGGCGATGAGGTGTCGCGCGGGTGGCGCGGTGTATTGGTGTAGCGCGGGCGCGGGGCACGGGACGCTGCGGCGACCCGCGTGCCGATGCGCCGTGCTGTGCGGCCCGTGTGCGGGGTACCGAGTTTTGATGGTGCGCGCGGGATTGCTGCGAGGCGGCGTTGGAGGGCCGGGCTGCGAGCGGCGGGGACGCGCTACAGCGTTCGCGTCACCTTTTCCAGGCTGCGCGGCTGATCAGGGTTCAGCCCTTTCTCCTCTGCGAGGGCGGCGGCGAACAATTGAGCCGGGACGATGTAAGGGATGGGCGTGAAGACGTCGGCCGGGAGGGCGCCTCCGCGTTTGCCCACCAGGCGGGCGGGGACGCAGATGGAGCGGGGCGACAGCGAGAGCGCCTCGGGGGCGGAGCGGTCGGCGAGGACGACGGTTTCGGCTCCCATGGCGTTCAGGCGGGCGAGCATCTCCTTCTGGCCTTGCCAGGTGACGCCGCCGGGCGTGAAGAGGAACACGGGGAAGCTGCGTTCGACCATGGCGATGGGGCCGTGGAGGAAGTCGGCCGAGGAGAAGCGCTCGGCGACGACGTAGCAGGTCTCCATCATTTTGAGGGCGAACTCGAAGGCGTTGGCGTAGTTGAGGCCGCGGCCGACGACGACGCAGTGCTCCATGAAGCGGTAGCGTGGGGCGAGTTCACGGATGTCCTTTTCGAGCTTGAGCGCGGCGGTGGTCCACTCGGGGATACGGCGCACGTCGTCCAGATCGATGGCTGCGCCGAGGGCATAGGCGAGCAGGTACATGGCGAGCAACTGGCCGGTGTAGGTCTTGGTGGCGGCGACGGACTTCTCGCGTCCGCCGCGGACGAGGACGACGAACTCGGCGAGGTTGGCCAGCGCCGAGGTCTCCTCGTTGGTGACGCCGACGGTGAGGGCCCCGGCCGCTTTGGCGCGTTCGAGCACGAGGTTGGTGTCGGTGGATTCGCCGGACTGGGAGATGGCGACGACCATGGCGTCTTTGAGGTCGACGTTGGCGCCATAGAGAGTGTAGATGCTGGGGGCGGCCAGCGAGACGGGAATGCCGGTGGAGATCTCCAGCAGGTAGCGGCCGAATTGGGCGGCGTTGTCGGAGGTGCCGCGGGCGGCCAGCACGATCATCTTCGGGCGGCGGGCGGCGAGCGCCTTCTTCAGGGCTTCAACGCCGCGCAACTCCTGGCGCAGCGTCCGTTCCAATACTTCCGGCTGTTGCCGGATTTCGTCGAGCATCAAGGACATCGGTTAGAGGGTAGCAAAGAGCCAACCGGAATAGAGTTCCCGCGTCTCTTGATTGAGGTAATATGCACAAATTTATCGGCGTGCTGGTTCTGGCCGCCTTACCGGTTGCCGCCCAGTCCAGCGGCGAGTTCAAACGTTGGGAAGCGTACGGCCACGTGGGCGCGGGCGTCTCCTACGACGATGAAGGTTCGATCGGCGGAGGCCTGTTCACCGGCGTGGGCGGGGGCAAGCGCGTGACGCGGCGCATCGGTATCGAGGGCGAGTACACCTACTTTCAGCACGACCGGATGATTGGCCTGGGGGCGTTCCGGTTCAAGGGATCGGGTCACATGGTGACGGGCAACTTCCTGTATCACTTCCGGCCGGAGTCGAAGGTGCAGCCGTTTCTGTTGGTGGGCGCGGGCGGACTGAGCTACAGCGACAGCGACGGGCCGGGCTTTGCGTGGACGGGCGGCGTGGGCCTGAAGGCTTACGTGACGGACCACATCTTCCTCCGGCCCGAGGTGCGTCTGAGTTCGGGTCGGTTCGACCGGGTGCCGTTGCAGCCCGAACCGCCGCTGTCGAACCTGCGGTTTCAGTTTGGCGTGGGGTATCGCTGGTAGCTAGTTCGAGCCCGGCGCGACGCGTATGACGCGGACGTTACCGGGGCCTAGACGATAGACGAGGTCGTTGCCGTGGGCTCCGAGCAGGAGCGTGGTTTGCGGTTCGAGGTAATCGGGAAGGTTGGTGGGCACGGCGGTCCAGAGTCCGGTGGCCTTGTCGAGCACGCGCAGTTCAAGGGCGGTGTTGTCGTTTACCGGGAAGCGGGCATAGAGCTTGCTGTCGCTGGTGAAGGCTCGGCCGTGATTGAGTTTTTGCGGCAGGCGCGTGCGGCCGAGGAGGTTGCCTTGCAGGTCCCACTCGATCCACTCGGGAGCGTTGCCGGCGTGGCTCTCGTGGATGATGACTCCGATGCGGTCCGACGCGGCGGCCATGTGCCAGTAACCGACGCCGATGGATGCGGGCGAAGTCGTCTTGTCCGGCCATAGGGAGCGGGGAAGGAAGCGGCCGAGTTCCCTGCCCTCGGGCGAGTACTTGCGGACGATGGGGTGATCTTCTTTTTCGGAGAAGTCGGGATTGAGCGGGTCGCGGAGCCAGCCAATGGTCCAGAGGTTGTCCTTCTCGTCAAAGGTGAGTGCCCGTGTGACGTACCACCCGGTTTCAATGACGCGCGTCTCGCGACCAAGCGCATTCAGGAAGCGGATGCTGCCGGCCCAACCGCGCGGGGTGCGGTAGTTGAGGCTGACGGCGACGGTGCCGCGCGAGTCGACGGCCATGATGCCCGCGCCGCACTCGCCCGGACCTGGACAGCGCATCTGAATGTCGAACAGGAGAGCGCCATCGGGCTTGTGCACCTCCAGGTGGTTGCGGCGCTGCACATCGTGATAGAGCAGGTAGCCCTTGTCATAGCGCGGGACGGACTGGCCCCCGGCAAATACGGCGGTCTGGTAGGTGGTTTCGCGGAAAGCGACTTCGGCGGGAAGCGCGGGGGTTAGCAGGAAGACAAGAGCGGTGAGACGGACCATGGGACCTCCTGTGTGGGATGACGGCGGCGGGGGGCTCGGTGTGGAGTGCGGAATGCGCGGGAGCTTGGGTTAGGTGGGTTTGGGTGGGTTGGTTGGGTTTGTCGGGGCGCGGAAGTCATTTGTTTTCAGCGCCGGTTGGGTTTGTTTCGTAGTGGGAGAATTTTGGGTTTGGCGGTGTGCGGGGGAAACGGGGGTGCGCGGAGAAATGGCGGTGCGCGGAGAAATGGGAGTGCGCAGAGAAATGGCGGTGCGCCGGGGAAGCGGGGTGGCGGGGGAAACGGAGATGGCCGGGGGAATCGGGGTGGCCAGGGTGGCATGATGGGCGGCGCGCGGGGTGGTGGCGCGGATGAAATGGAGAGTGCTGCTCACGGCTTGAGGATCGCATGGGGGCGTGCGGCGCGAGCGGGCGGTTGGCTGTATCTGGTGGCGGGGAAAAGGGATTTTCTGGGCGGGAGGGCTGTCACCGGGGGGGGGAATTTCCCTCTCCGCAGACGTCAGCACCACGAAATAAACGGGGACTGTGCCGATATGCGAATCGAAGACTGATCCGCCGCGATCACTCTAAACAGCGGCGCCTCATTGTGTTACAAAGTCCGAGGGCCGATAATGGATTTTCAAGGGTAAGGTTCCGCGATGTCCAGCCCGACAAACCCTCTTTACACGCCCGTCCCGCAGATTAAACTTGTCTATAGCCGCGAGAACTTCACCAACGTTCCGTTGCCAGGGAACGCAACGAACTATCCGGAGTTTCGCTACATGGGATCAAAGCGCCGATTGCTCCCATGGATCCATGGCGTATTGCAAACTCTACCTTTTGAGACAGCTGCCGATCCATTCGTTGGGAGTGGCTGCGTGGCCTATTTGCTTAAAGCCATGGGCAAGCGAGTCATCGCATCAGATTTCTTGAACTTCCCCGCTGTGTTGGCGCACGCGACGATCGAGAACAATACCCAAAGGCTTGATGGCCCCGCCGTTAAGAAACTTCTCTCTCCCCGAAGCAACGGACCGCATTTCATTGAGCGAACCTTCAAAGGGATCTTTTTCACGCAGGACGACTTGCGCTTTCTGGACCGCGTTTCCGGCAACCTCGAAGCATTGGACCGTCCCGCGCAACGCGCCCTAGCCAGAGCCGCGCTCATTCGTTCCTGCCTGAAGAAGCAGCCGCGAGGAGTCTTCACTGTATCCGGAGACCTCTCGCACTACGACGACGGGCGGCGCGATTTGAGACTTACCATCGAAGAGCATTTCATTGAGCAAATCGAAGCCTTCAACCGGGTGGTATTTGATAACGGGCGCCGCCACACCGTAAAGCGGGCTGATGTATTCGACCTGAAGCCCGAAGGTGTTGACCTTGTGTATCTGGACCCGCCCTACGTTCCGCGCTCCGACGACAATTGCTACATCAAGCGATACCACTTTCTTGAAGGACTGTCCTGCTATTGGAAAGGCCAGCGAATCATGGAAAATACCCGGGTGAAGAAGATTGAGAAACCCTACACGCCATTCAGCTACCGCAGGACTGCCATCGAAGCGTTCGACCGCATGTTCCACCTGTATCGGGAAAGCATCATCGTACTTTCCTACAGCTCGAATGGGTTCCCCGACCGTGAGGAGATCGAAGCGCTCCTTCGCCGATACAAGCGAAACGTAACTGCATTCGAGAGGCCTCCCCGCTATCCTTTCGGAACGCATGAGCAATGAGAACTCGCCGAAGTACAAGAGTACTTAAGCGTGGGCCGGTGAAATGGAAGTCGTCGCAC
>CAYUZM010000164.1:0-9214 GCA_964449665.1 uncultured Solibacteraceae bacterium | reverse complement strand
GTTTTTCCTGACGTTGGCGATCCGAATGCTGCGGCTGATTGGACAAGCAACGTGAAGAAGGGGTCAGGGGTCAGAAAAGCCGATTCCTGACCCCTGACCCCTGAAAAATGATCCTTATCGTTGACTACGGCATGGCCAACTTGCGGAGCGTGCAAAAGGCCTTTGAGAAGGTCGGGCACGCCGCCGTCATTTCCAGCCAGCCCGTAACCATTCCCGCCGACGAGGAGGAGAAGCCATGATCCCCGAACGCTTTCAGAAGTACGTACCCGCGGCGGGCGTCGTGCTCGCGCTCCTGTTCCTCTGGCAAACCCTATACGCCGTGCGCGAAACCGAATTCGTGCTCATCACCCAATTCGGCAAGCCCATGTACACGGTCACCCATGCCGGGCTCCATGCCAAGTGGTTCTTTCAAAGTTCCACGTTCTTCGACAAACGCCTCCGCGTCTACAACCCACGCCCCAGCGAGTTCCTTACACGCGACAAGAAGAACCTCGTCATCGAAAGCTACGTGGCTTGGAAGATCGATGACCCCAAACGCTTCGTCGAAACCGTCGGCGATCCGGTCGCCGCCGAGATGCGCCTGCACGACATCGTCTGGAGCGGCCTCAGTGCGGCACTCGGCACGCACGATCTCGAAGCGATCATCTCGCCCAACCCGCAGCAGGTGAAGGCCGGCCAGATGCTCGACCAACTCGCCACTCTCACCGGCCGCAGCGCGCTTGCCGAATACGGCATCCGCGTCGTCGACGTCCGCATCAAGCGCATCAACCTGCCCGAACAAAACAAGCAGAGCGTCTACGCCCGGATGCGCGCCGAACGCGAACGCATTGCCCGGCAGTATCGCGCCGAAGGCGAAGAACAAGCCCTCAGCATCCGCGCCGACGCCGATCGCCAGCGCGACGAAATCGTCTCCGTCGCTTACAAAGAAGCGGAAAAGACCAAGGGCGAAGGCGATGCCGAGGCCACGCGCGTCTACTCGCAGGCCTACTCAAAGAACCCGCGCTTCTACAAACTCCTGCGAACCCTCGAAAGCTACAAGAAGATCTTCGACGACAAAACCACCGCCATTCTCAGCTCCGACTCGGAACTGCTGAAGGTGCTCATGCGAGGGGAATCGGCTCAGTGATCGAACACGCCAAGCCGAAGGGGCATTCGCACTCGCACAGCCATTCGCATGGCCACAGCCATAGCCACGCCCAAATCGAGACCTTCGGCGGCTCGCTGCTGCCGCGCATCAACCTCGGTCCCATTCGCGATCTCGACAGCCGCCGCGCCTTCCTCGGCCTCGCGGCGCTCTGGCTCCTGAGCGGCCTCTTCATCGTCAGCGCCGATCAGCAGGCCGTCGTCACCCGCTTCGGAGCCGTCGTCGAGCCGCGTGTCATGCCGGGCATCCACTACGCGCTCCCCTGGCCCATCGACTCCGTCACCAAACTAAAGGTCCGCCAACTCCAGCGCCGCATCATCGGCGGCGACGCGCCCGATACTGTCCTTGGCCGCCTGCAGCCGCTCGCCTCGCAGTTCCTCACGGGCGATCAAAACATCCTCCACCTCCGCGTCGTTACCCAATATTCCGTCGCGCTTCCCGCCGATTACCTTTTCCGCAGCGCCGACGTTGCCCAACTCACCGGCGCCGCCGTCGAAAGCGAACTCGCCCGCCGCATCGCGCAGCGCACGGTCGACTCCGTGCTCACCACGGAAAAGGCCGCCATCCAGGAAGAGGTGCGCGCCGGAGCGCAGAAGGTGTTGAACGACTATTCCGCCGGAGTCCAACTCGCCAGCGTGAATATCGAGAGCGCATCGCCGCCGCCCGAAGCCGCCGACGCTTTCCGCGACGTCGCCAGCGCCCGCGCGGACTCCTCGCGCATCGTCAATGAGTCGCAGGGCTACGCCAACGACGTCATCCCCAAAGCGCGCGGCGAAGCCCGCCAGATGCTCGAATCGGCCCTTGCCTATAAGCTGAAGAAGATCAACGAAGCCGAAGGCGACGCCTCGCGCTTCACGCAGGTGGCCGCCGAATATGGCCGCGCCGCCGATGTGAACGGCCGCCGCCTCTACGCCGAAACCATGGAACAGATTCTCCCCCGCATTAAGAAGCTGATCGTCGATAGCCGCGGCAATCTCGACCTCACGATCATCCGCAAAGGCGATGAGCCAAAAACAAAACCGTAAGGCCCAACTCCTCACCGGCGTCCTCATCGCCGCCATCGCCGCTTTTCTTGTCGCTAAACAGCGCGGCCTCACGCCGGAATCGGTGAGTGAAACCGTGACGGCCACGCCCGCCCCGAAGGCGGCCCCCACGCCGCAAGATGCCGTCTACGCCATGCTCGATGCCGCCCGCGCGGGCGATGTGCCGCTTTACCTCTCGCACTTCACGGGCCAGATGACGACGCTTCTCGATCAATCCCTCGCCGAAAACGGCGAAGCGAAATTCGCCGAATACCTCAAGCGCACCAACGCCACCATCAAAGGCATCGCCATCAACGAACCGCAAAAACTTACCGAGCGCGAAGTAAAGGCCCGCGTCGAATACGTCTACGCCGACCGCAACGAAGTGCAGAATATGTTTCTCATCAAGACCGGCGATGTCTGGAAGATCGAGCGCCTTGAAGAGACCGAACGCATCAAAACGCTGATCCCTTACGGAACGCCCGTACGCTGACGAACGGATCCCGCACGCGCATGCCGCGCTCCTCGACCTGCGCAATAGGCCGACAATGGAAGAGTGACGAGTCCCGGTCCGCATTCTTCATCCAGGCTCCGGAAGGTGTTTTCTTGACGAACATGTTCCGCCTCCGAATCGTTCTGACTGCCGCGTTTCTGACGCTGCTTGCCGCTTGCGCCTATCAGCCGCCGGAAACGTTCTCCGAGTTCAAAATGACCGGCGAGATCGTGAGCCTCGACGCAGCCGCGAAGCACGCTCGTATCCGCCACGAGGACATCAAAGGACGCGACGGCAAGCTGTGGATGGGCGCGATGACGATGGAGTTTCCCGTCAAGCAGCCCGCCGAATTCGCGCGTCTTCGCGTGGGAATGAGACTTCACGCAAAAGTCGTGCAGCGCGACTCCGACCTCACCTACTGGATCGAGGCAATCCGCGAACTGCCCGCGGCCGCCGCGGCGCCCAACTGATCGCCGGGCCTAATTGACAGCCGCACCCAACGGATCGCCGCGCCCCATCAAAAGCGGAAGCGGATGCCGCCCCAGGCGCCTCGTGGCGCACCGGGCGCGTAGAAGGTGACGCCCTGCGCCGGGTACTCGCCGTCGATCACCGGAAACGGCCGCGCGATGAACGCGCCGTTTGCCGTGAACCCTGTGTGCCCAAGCTGCGCCGCGGAATAGTAAGTGCGATTGAACAGGTTGTTCACCTGCACGA
This sequence comes from uncultured Solibacteraceae bacterium, assembly GCA_964449665.1. GTDB lineage: Bacteria > Acidobacteriota > Terriglobia > Bryobacterales > Bryobacteraceae > JAFLBB01. Next base: position 5,841 of record CAYUZM010000164.1, on the reverse strand, counting down.
AGAAATGCACGCGCGGGTGCACCTGGTAGCGCGCGCCGAGATTCGCCACGGCATAACCGGGGGAGGTTCCTTCGCCCAGATAGTAGCGTCCATCCGGTTCATGCCGGTTGTTCTCGTTGCCCCGCGCATAGGAGCTGCCGAAACCCACAACGCCCACGTCGATCGTGAACTTCGACGTCGCCTGAATGTCGGCGTAGGCTTTCACCATGTGCCTGGGGACAAGCGGCATCCGGTTGCCCGGCTCAATCTCGATCGTTCCTTCCGTGCCGGGAACGCCCTCTTCCGCCTCCTCGTTGCTGCTATTGCCCGCGCCGTTCACGTCTTCCTCGCTCTGGAACGTCGCATCAAGGAACGTGTAGCCGCCTCCGAGCGTCACCCGGCCGATGCGCGTGTTGAGGTCGATCTCCATCCCCTGCCGGCGCGTCTTGTCGAAGTTCTTGAAATAGCCGTAGCCTGTCTGCTCGGAGGCCACGAACAGAATGTCATCGCGATTGGCGGAGCGAAACCATCCCGCGCTCCAGCGCAGGCTCCCTTCGCCGACGCCCCGAACTCCCGCTTCGAAGTGGCGCGATACTACCTGCTCCAGCGGCGGGTCGCATGCCATCGCGTTCGGAAATTTGCAAGGCGAGTTCGGATCGGCGCATCCGAGTTCAAACGACGTGGGCTCGCGATTGCCCTCCGTGAACCCGCCATAGAGCGAGACGTTGCCCGAAACGCGGTAAGTGGCGCCCGCGGCCGGGTTGAAACGCTGGAATGTGTGCTTGCCCGTCAGCGAACCGGTGCCCGCGACGGGACGGAGCACATCGTAGTTGTCGACCGTCGTGCGATTGTAGCGGCCTGAGAGCGTCAGGTTGAGCTTGCCCGCCACGGTCACTGTGTCCGTCGCATAGAAGCTGCCGCTGTGGATGCGCCCCTTCAGATCGACGCGAGTGTCGAACGGTTCGCCATCCTCGTCGCCGCCCGTCACGCCGTCGCCAAACGCAGCCACGCCCGTCACACTGCGGTCCGGGTTGAGATACCCAAGCTCGCTCGACTGTGTGAAGCCGACGCTGTTGCCGTCATAACCCGCGCCAACCGTGAGCTGGTTACGGGCTTCGCCGATGCGGCTGAACCAACTGACCTGTCCCGACAGCCCATAATTGCGCTGGTGCGTACCGCCGCGGTTCAACAAGCCGTTGCATTTCTCGGCCGGCTCGTCCACCAGTAGCGCGTTGCCAATGCAGCGCCACTTCGGGAACGGCGTGTTGGCAGCGCTTTCGCCCGACACCGGCACGCCCGTGTACCCCGCCGCCGCGAGCGCCGCACGCTCGGCCGCGCCCGGTTGATAGACGGCCTGGTCCAACGAATCTTCGTTGATGTCGCCGTTCAGCGTGCGCGTCCGGATGTAGCGAAAATAGGCGTTTCCGGAGAACGTCACGCGGCTCGACAAGCTATGCCGCACGTTCAGATTCACGAATGGCGACCGGTTGGCCGTGAGATCGGGCTTCGTATACACGCTCTTGAAGTTCTGATCGAGCAGCCGCTGATCCTGCAGCCCGTTGCCGATCAGCGAATTGTTGGCGTAGGCCAACGTCAGGCTCACGCTCGTGCGCGACCATTGCTTCCCCAGCTTGCCGAAGAACTGGCGCACGTTCGAAGGCGACGATTCGCGCCAACCGTCTTCAAAAAAGAGATTGCCGGCCAGGAACCAGTTCAGCCCCCTGGCGGTTGAACCGCCGTGCTCGAAGTCGGCCACCTTGCGCCCGAAACTGCCGCCGCTCAACTGCAGCGCCGTTCCGGGATGGCTCACGCCGTCCTTGGTACGCAGCGAAAGCGCGCCGCCCAGCGTGTTCAACCCGAACAGCGGGTTCGAGCCCGGCACCAGCGCGGCCTCGGAAATCGCGATGCGCGGAATGAGATCCCAACTCACCACATCGCCGAACGGTTGATTCATACGCACGCCGTCCATGTAGATCGAAACGCCCTGCGGGGTTCCGAGCAGCGGCGAGGCCGTGTAGCCACGGTAGTTCACGTCCGGCTGCAGCGGATTGCCCTGCACCTCGTTCAAGTAGACGTTGCTCATGCGCCGGTTGAGAAAGTCGGCGACGTCGAGCGCAAAACTGGCTTCGATGTCACGGTCGCTGGCCGCTTGCGTAGGCGCTGGAATCTCGTCCAGCGTGCGCTCCAATCCCGCCAGCGGCGTCGCGCTCACTACGTCCACCGCATACGATGCCGCCCCAACGGCGAGCGTGACGGTTTGCACCACGGGCGTGGCCGAGTTCAGTTCGACGAGCAAGGACTGCGTCGCGAAGCCCGTTTTGGAAACCCGCAACGTGTAGCGTCCCAGCGGAAGCTTGGTGAACGTATGCACTCCCTGGGCACCGGTTTGGAAACTGGCGCGCACGCCGGTGGCGAAACCCTCCAGCAATCCCGTTGCTTCCACGGCCGCGCCAGAGGCATCTTTCACCTCCACGCGAATTTCGCCCACGGGCGTTTGAGCCATCAGGGCAATCGGGCCGAGTGAGGCCAACACGGCGGCAAGGCGCACAATACGGCGCGGGAACGAGACCATATGGGTGATATTCCCTGCGCACCCGTTCTGTTCACTGTTTTTTGCCTCGGGCCGTGAGGTAATCTGAGAATCGCCGCTTCCGCCTCGGGAAAAATACGCTGAACAAAGTGCCCGCGGAAGGAATCTGCATATAGGAGCCGGCGCGACGTGTCCGATACCACCTGGCACCTCCTCAATCGATTCGTTCATCTCGGCGGCGAGACGCCTCGCTCAGAGGTGGAAGCCGAAGTGTCCCTTCTTTTTGCCGAATATCGCGTGCCGCTGTTGCGGTTCATCCATAGTCTCGGGCTGCCCTTCGCCGATGGCGAAGACCTTGTGCAAGAGGTATTTCTCGCCCTGTTCCGTCATCTGCGCGAAGGCAAGCCCCGCGACCATCTGCGCGGCTGGATTTTCCGCGTGGCGCACAACCTCGCGCTGAAACGGCGTCAGCAGCTTGGACGCGCCGCTTCGGCTTCCTGCGGCGAATTCGATGAGATTACGCTGGCCGACCCTGCCCCCAATCCGGAGGAACGCACAGCCCTGCAAAGCGCCAGCCAGCGCCTGCAATCGGTCATTCGAAGCCTGCCGGAACGCGACCGCAACTGCCTGTTCCTGCGGGCCGAGGGTTTGCGCTACCGCGAAATCGCGGAAGCGTTGGAAATGTCGCTCGGAGCCGTTGCCACGTCTCTGAGCCGAACGCTGGGGAAACTTGCCAGCGCCCATGAACGGTGATCCTATGAAGCTCGATCCACACGTTTCCGATGCGGACCTCACCGCGGCGATGGACGGTGAGTTGGACGCCGCGCGCGTTGAGGCCGTGCAGGCGCATCTGGCGCACTGCTGGAAGTGCCGTGTCCGGCGCGGCGATCTGGAACAGGCGATCGCCCATTTTATGCAACTGCAACGGCCGGCCCTGGACGCGCGAATCCCACCCGCCGATGGACCTGCCGCGCGTCTGCGCGCCCACATGGCCCAAATGTCGGCGCGTCCCTCGGCGGCTGAACGTTGGCGCGGAGTCTGGAAGCGATTTGCCGCGCCCGTGGTCGCCGCCGCCGCGCTGCTGGGCGTGGCCTTTATGTTGACCTGGTTTTCGGGCCAGCGTGTATCCGCCGCCGGTCCGCTGCCCGACGCCCGCCTCACCCCGGGCGCCACCCGCCTAATCTCGCGCGAACAGGTCTGCGCCCTCTCCGCCCAGGATGAAGGCCGCCGCATTCCCGCCGAGCTCGCGCAGCGCGTCTTCCTGCAGTACCGGATCGACAACCCCAAACCGCGCGCCTATGAAGTGGACTACCTCATCAGCCCGTCGCTGGGTGGCGCCGACGACATCCGAAACCTTTGGCCGCAGCCCTATGCCGAAGGCGTCTGGACCTCGCGCGTCAAGGATGCCCTTGAAGATCACCTGCGTCTGATGGTTTGCGAAGGCCGCATGGAACTGGCCGCGGCCCAATGGGAGATCTCCCACAATTGGATCGCCGCCTACAAAAAGTACTTCCATACCGGCCGCCCCATCGCGGCGCATGCGCTGTTTGTGAAGGACAGCCCCTGGGAATAGCGGCCACTGGACCCAACTCGCCCTTCGCGCCCCTTGTGCGCCAGCGGTAGCGCATTCTTCCCCGCCTGCCGCCGCGCCAAGGGCGCGATGATACGATCAACCTACCGGATCCCTCATGCGCTTTGTTTCCGTATTCCTTCTCGCATCCGCCGTTGCGCTTCCGGACGCCTCCGCCGCCCTGCCCACGGCGCTGCTGGAGAAGTCGTGCGGGGCTTGCCACAACAGCAAGCCGGCCTCCGGCGGTCTCGATCTCGCCGCACTCTCCCCCGACCTCACCTCCCGCTCCACGCGCGACAAGTGGATTCGCATCCACGACCGCATCGAGCATCATGAGATGCCCCCCAAGGGCGTCCCCTTTTCCGCCCAGCGCCGCGCGGCCATCCTGCAACCGCTGGCCGCCGCGCTGCACAACGCCGACCGTGCCGCCGTCGCCGAACACGGCCGCGGACCGATGCGCCGCCTGAACCGCGACGAGTTCGAACAGAACCTGCGCGACCTACTCCAACTGCCCGATCTCGACATCCGCGACATACTGCCCGAAGACCGCGAAGCCCATCACTTCAACAAGGTCTCCGAAACCCTCGACATGTCGCGCGTCCAGCTCACCGCCTACCTCGACGCCACCGAAGCCGCGCTCCGCCAGGCCGTGGCCCTTGCGCCTGCGCCTCCGCCCGTTGCCAAATTCAGAACGTTTGGTATGAAACTGTTCCCCGGCCTGCGCAGCACCGGCGGACGCGAGTCCATGTTCTTCATCAAGGACAACAAAGGCATCAACGTCGAACGCGAACGGCCCGGTCCCATACGCCCCGAATGGGAAACCGACGAGACCATCGAAATGGGTCTGTTCCGCTCGCCCGGCTGGCCGTATGGCGCCTTCCCGCGTGGCTTTGCCGCTCCCCACGCCGGCCACTATCGCGTGCGCTTGCACGCCCGCGCCGTCCTCCAGCACCCCGGCTTCCTCCTCACCGCCGCGCGGGACGCCGTGCCCATGACCCTGCGCTCGCGCCGCCCCACCAATCACGACATCGCCGAAGACGTGAAGTCCGTCGGCGGCATCCTCGAAATCGGACCCGAACCGCGCGTCTACGAAACCACGGTTCTCCTCAACGCCGGCCAGACCGTCGAATACGGGCTGCTCGGCCTGCCCGTTCCGCAAGTCGACGCCGTCCCCGGCCAATCCGGCAGCTATCGTTTTCCGCCGTTCCCCGAAGGCGGACAACCTGGCGTCGCCATCCGCTGGCTCGAACTCGAAGGCCCGCTGCCGCCCGCCACCTGGCCGCCCGCCAGCCACCGCGTTCTCTTCGACGATCTCGGCATCAATCCCTCCCCCGCGCAACCGAAGGCCGAAGCCCGCCGCCTTCTCCACCGCTTCATCGCCAACGCCGCGCGAGGCCCCATCCCTCCCGAAGCGACGCTCAAATTCGAACAGCTCGTCTTCGCCCGTCTCGCCAAAGGCGAGCCGTTTCAGGACGCCCTGCTCGCCGGTTACCAGGCCTTCCTCTGCTCCGGCCTCTTCCTCTACCTGCACGAACCGCGCGACCAGTTCGCCATCGCCGAGCGCCTCTCCCACCTCCTCGCCAATACCCGTCCCGACGCTCCGCTCGCCCAGCATGCCCGCGCCGGTTCGCTGCGCAAGCCCGCCATTCTCCGCGCCGAAACCACGCGCCTCATCGCCTCCGATTCCTTCGACCGCTTTGTGCGCGGCTTCACCGGCTACTGGCTCAACCTGCGCCATCTCCGCCGCGACGATCCCGACATT
>CAYUZM010000163.1:0-9247 GCA_964449665.1 uncultured Solibacteraceae bacterium | reverse complement strand
GAAACTTCGGTTTGCTGCCCGTTGTCGAGGGCCGGTTTGGGGGTGCGCTTGGTGGGTCCGAGGTTACCGGGCCGGTCCGTGGCGGTGGCGATGGCGTCGTGCAACTCTTCGGCGCTCAACATGCGGACGAATTTGCGCGCGTAGTATTTCGTGTAGCCTTCCTTCCATTCGCCGGGGAAGCGGGCCGAGAGCTGGTAGGCGCTGGAGTTGCAGATGACCGAAAACAGGCGGTGGAGGCTGTAGTTGTTTTTGCGGAAGTCGGCGGCGAGTTCGTTGAGCAACTCGAGGTGCGAGGGTTGGAGTTCCCAGCCTTTGGGGACGTTGTTGGGGTCCTGGCGGGCGAGGTCGAATTCGTCGTAGGGCTCGACGATGCCTGTACCCATCAGGCGCGACCAGAACATGTTCACCGTTGCGCGAGCGAATTGCGGATGCGAAGTAAGCATGCGTCCCAGTTCGTCGCGAGGGTCCTGGGCCGGCTTAGCTTTCTCGTCGGTGAGGATGAATTTGGGAGTGGACGGGCCGCCAAAGCGTTTGATGCGGAGCATGCTGTCGCCCTTGGTGTCGTAGCCGGGGGCGAGGTCGTCGACGGTGAAGTGGCCCATCTTCGCTTCCTTGCCTTCGACGTGGGGGATGTAGCGGGTGTTGCCCATGAAGGCGGCCATGCGGAAGAAGTCGGTGCGCTTTTTGGTGGAGAGGTAGACGTTGACCTTCTCGAGGTGGCCTTTGCCGTCGTGGCAGGAGATGCAGGCCAGGTTCATGCCGAGGAAGACCTTACCGAACAGAATCGCCAGTTCGTCGTGGGTATCCATCTGGTGGATTTTGCGGAGGTCGTCGGCGTGGTCGGCTTCGCCGGGTTTGCCTTCGACGTGTTCGCGGACGATGGGGTTGGCGGCGGCGACGACGTAGTTGCTTTTGGCGGAGGCGGCCATGATGCTGCCGGCGAGGTCATTGTAGGGACGGTCGGCGGCGAGGCTGTCCTTGAGCATGGAGTGGAAGAGCGAGACGCCGCGCATCATTTTGCCGTTGGCGCGGAAGGTGTCCATGAGGAAGTAGGCCCACTTGTCGGCGAAGGCGGGGCTTTCGATGAGGCGCTGGATGAGGCGGGCGCGGCGATCGGGGGCGGGGTCGTTGAGGAACGCTTCGAGTTCAGCGCGGGAGGGGATGCGGCCGGTGAGGTCGAGCGTGACGCGGCGGACGAATTCGCGGTCGGTGGCCAGCGGTGCGTGGGGGATGCCGTCGCGCTGCATTTTGCCGAAGATGTGGTTGTCGACGAAGTTGCGGCGGGGGACGGCGGATGCGGCGGCGGGCTTGGCAAGGCCGGAGGTGAGGCGTTCGGTGAGGGCGCCGGGTTGGGGGGGCTTTTTGGTTTGGAAGAGGGGGGCGTGGATCTCGGCGGGCATCTGCGACAGGTCTGGCGTGGGGGCGGACGCCGGGGCGGGTTTACCGTCCGCGGCGAGACACACCGATGCGGCGAGATACAAGATGTGAGAGTGCTTCATGGCACAGGTTTCCTCTCCCTTCGCGCGCGACCGCGAGATGTGGGAATTATGTCTTCCTATAGCGTGAGAGTCAAGCCACCTGGGACGGACTGGACGCTCCGTGGGCGAGGGAGGAATTTGCGCTTGGCGAGGCTGGAGAGATGGGCAGCCGATGGACGCCGATGGACACGGATCAGAATTTTGAGCGGATTTGGCTTGACTTTGCGCCTGTAGAATTTGAGGAGGAGATCCAGACATGGGATTGAACGAGAGACGAAAGATCAAAGAGCTGCAGGACACGACGTTTCCGGAGCGTGTGAAGGAGATCGAGGAGATTTGCGGGAAGGCGATTCCGTACGACGTGGATTGGGAGAGCATGGCCGACGACGGTGAGGCGTTGAAGTTCATCGACAACCTGTCGTGCCACCGGTTGAACATGGCGCTGCGGGTGATCTGCGCCGATGAGATGGGCAAGGAAGCGGTGCGCGAGACGTTGAAGACGATCAAGCTGAAGAACGTCAAAGAGACGAGCGAGATGAAGATGGAGTTCGCGGGCGGGGTGCTGGAGATGCATTGCGCCTATGCGCAGGGGACCTCGGGCATGTTCCGCGACGACGACATCCGGAAGCTGCTGGAGAAGAATCTGTAGGCGGAGACGCGAGTGGGGGCTCCGCGGGGCGTGCCCGGCGCGGCATAGCGGAGCAGGCGCGGGATGGTGGGGCAGGGAGCCGGGTGGCCCGCTTGCCGGATTGGGTCTGCATGCGGGCGGTGGTTTGGACTAGACTTTTCAGACGGTGCAGAATCCAGACGGGGCCTCGCCCAAACTGATCTCTTCGGCGGGCCTGGTGCTGTTGGCGGCGGGCGTGGTGACGCTCATTCTGGGGTGGCTTGCGGTTCACGACCCGGTGTATGGTTCCGACGCCGGCTACCGGGTGTTTTTTTGCGAGCGGCCGGTGGTGAGGCTCGGCAATCGAATGTGGTTGCCGTTCGTGCAGGTCCACATCTGGCTATACCATCTGCTGGGGCTGCCCGTGGCGGGGTTGAAGCTGATCACGGTTGCTTATTTTGGATTGGGGTTGGGTTGCCTCGGGTTGTATTGGCGGCAGGTTCTCGGCAACGACGCGAAGGCCACGCTTTGGGGCGTGGCGGCGGTGTTGTGTTTCGCCGGGCAGGCGCTGCCGCAATCGATTTCGGAATTGATGCAAGAACAGGCTGGGTTCGGCCTGTTCTTTTTGTTTGTGTGGCTGGCGTCGCGCGAGCGGCCGATGCCGTGGGCGGCGGTGGCGGTGGGATGCGCGGCGATGATGACGCGGGACGCCTACTGGTTCTACCTGGCGGCATTCACGCTCGTTGATTTATGGAGCTGGCCATGGGGAAAGCGGCGGCTGGCGTTCTATGGGGCGCTGTGGGCGACGCCGGTGGTGTGGATGCTGATCCTGGTTCCCGCGATCTATTTCGTGGCCTATGGGCGGGCGCCGGAGTTTCCGCTGGAATGGCCGCTCATGTACAACCCGACGGGACACGTGCCGACGAAGGCGGAGACGCTGGGGAGTATGTGGGCGGCGCTGACGGAGTCGCGGGTGATCTATGTGGCCGCGGGCGTGGGGGCGGCGGCGTTGTTGGCGGGGCTTGCGGCGTGGAGGGCCGGGCGCGGCGCGGCGCACGAGGGGAGCGAGTTTGCGCGGCTGGCGATGCGGGCGGCGCCGCTGGCAGCATTGGTGGTGTACGGGCTGATCATGGCCATTGATCCGTGGCAGGAGACGCCTGGCAACCAGAGACAGGCGTGGCCGATGCTGGAGCTTGCGTATGTGGCGGCTCCGCTGTTACTCCGCGCGGCGATGGGGGCTCCGCGCATGGTGCGGGCGGGTGTCGCGGTGGCGGTACTGGCGGGGATGGCGGGGGGGATCGAGCTGCGAGGGAAGAACAGGCGCGAGATTTCGCACGCCCGGATGCGGGCCGAGATGGCGAAGGCGCGGGCGGTTGTGGAGGCTCCGCAAGGCCCGTGGAAGCGGCGGAGCGTCTGCGCGGTGGCGCGGTCGCGGTGGGACACGATGCAGGATTTGAGCGGGCTGATGTTCTATCACCGGCACGCGCACCTGCAACCGGATGAGGTGCTGCCGGAACACTGCGAGGTGCTATTGGTGGAGGACGGCGCGCAACGCGCCGCGGGCGAGGGCTGGGAGCGGCGGGCGCGTGTGAACCTGGGGCGTCGCCAGTGGACGGTGTTTGCGCGGCCGGGCGGGGATTCGAAAGCGGGCGGCAATTAGGGGCCGTAGCCAGGAAGCGGCGGCGGCAGACGATGGGAGGCGGCCGCGAAGAGTGTGGGCGTGTGCGAGTGGGGAAGCGGCGGTGCCGCATGCGCGTTCGTTTCCGGACGGCCGCTAGAAGCGCCAGCGGAGGGTGGCCTGCACCGAACGCGGGCCGCCGATTTGGAAGACGGGGCTGAGGCCGCTGGCGGGGGTTCCGGTGCCTAACATGACGTTGAGCATGGAAGAGGCCTGGCCGAAGAGGGGGCTGGCGAGGAAGCGGACGGGGTCGCCGAATTGGGCGGTGTTGAAGACGTTGAAGGCCTCGACGCGGAATTGCAGGCGCTGGCGTTCTGTGATGGCGAATTCGCGGCCGAGGGAGAGGTCGGTTTGGGCCATGCCGAGGCCGGGAACCGCATTGCGGCCGAGGGTGCCCTGACGGAGACCGCCTGGATTGGCGAAGGCGGCGCGGTTCAGTTCGCGGCCGCCGGGGACGTTGGGGTTGTCGATCCACGCGTTAGCGCCAGGAACGAGGTCGGGACGGAAGATGTTGGCGAAGGTTGCGCCCATGGCGGCCTCCGCTACCTGGACGTTGATGGGGAATCCGGTGCGGGCGCGGAGGAAGCCTTGGAGAGACCAGTTGCGGAGAGCGGTGTTGCGGCGCGCGCCCGATTCGGCGCGGAAGGCGAGGCTGAAGACGTGGCGGGCGTCGAAGTCGGAAGAGCCGCGGTCGTCGAGGGCACGGAAGCCGTCGCCGGCCCAGTGGAGGACGGAGTCGGTGGAGGCGTCGTCGATGGAGTGGGACCAGGAGTATGAGGCGAGGACCTGCACGTTGCGCGCCATGCGGCGGCGCCATTGGAGTTGGAGGCCGTGGTAATCGGACTGGCCGTGATTGGTGAGCGAGGCGGAGCGGACGAGGTTTGCGCCGAGCGCGCCATCGACTTCACGGCGCAGGAGCATGCGGCCGGAGGAACCGACGTAGGAAACCGAGAGCACGTCGGCGCCGGTGAGCGAGCGTTCTACGGAGACATTCCACTGCCAGATCTTGGGGAGGCGGAGGTCTTCCGGGAAACCGTAGCTGATGAGCGAGCGCATGGTGCCGGTGGTTTCGGGGTAGGGGCTGGCAACCTGCCAGAGCGAATAAGGGATGCCGTTGAGGAGGTCGGATGCGGCGGCAAGGCTGGAATCGAAGTAGAGGCCGGGGGCGCCGCGCAGAACCAGGCGGCCGGAGTCATCGAGGCGGTAGGCGACGCCGAGGGGCGGGGCGAAGTTGGTGAAGCGGCTTTGCCAGAGGGGCGGATCGGGGCGGGGGCCGAAAAGGTCGGACGGGCGGCGGTTGCGCTGGATGGGATAGAGCGAGTGAGGGGGCGGACCGAACTCCCAGCGGAGGCCGGGAGTGAGCGTGAGGCGAGAGGTGGGGCGCCAGTTGTCCTGAACGTAGAGGGAAAGCTCCTGCATGTCGATGCGGTTGGACACGAGCTCGGTTTCCGAGACCCAGATGTTGCGCAGGGCAAGCAGGTCGGCGAGCGAATCGGACATGACAGTGAAGATGCCGCCGGCGGTGAGACGTTCGGGGGCCATGCGGCGGTAGTCGCCGCCGATGTGGAGTTGATGCGACCTGACGGTGAGGGCGACGTTTTCGACGATGATCCACTGCGGCTGGCGGTAGTCGTTTTCGCGGCCGGAGACGACCTGGCCGAGGCCGCTGGCGGCGAAGCGGAAGAGACTGGAGCAGGTGGTTCTGCTTTGAAAAACGACGGAGGCCATCTCGTGGAAGTAGCAGTCCGGCACGGGCCGTTCCTGACGCCACGACGAACTGGCGCCGGCTCCGGTGAGGCTGAAGCGGAAGTCGTTCACCAGGCCGGGGCGGATCTGCCAGTTCCAGCCGGCGGCGATGGAGTGGAAGGTGGAGCGGAGTTCGTTGACCTGGGCGCTGCCGAAGTCGCTATAGGAGGGCGTGGTGCTGAGGCGGCCGAAGAGGGTCATGCGGCGGGTGAGGGCGTGATCGACGCGAAGGCTGGCGCTGGACATGCCGGAGGGGCGAACGCTCTGGCCGGCCCATTCGTCGGTGCCGGGACCGATGACGCCGCCGTTGGCACGCGGGTAGAGTTCGAGCAGGGGGCGCGCCCACGTGGGGGCCGAGAGGCGGATGGATTCCGAAGGCACGGGCGTGCGCCAGGTGGCGGGTTGGCGGAAGCGGAGCCACTCGTAGGCGGCAAAAAAGAATGTTCTATCTTTTATTACGGGGCCGCCGAGCGAGGCGCTGAGATCGGCCACGCGATTGGGCGCGGCTCCGAGGCGGTATTGATTGGCGAACCAGTCGTTGGCGTTGAAGCGTTCGTGGCGGCCGTAGTAGGCGGCGCTGCCGTGCCACTCATTGGAACCGGCGCGGGTGCTGAGAGAGATTTGCGCTCCGGGCAGGCGGGCGAGGCCCGCGCCCGTGGTGGAGGTTTGAATGCGGAACTCTTCGAGGGCTTCGAGGCTGACGAGGTTGTGGAAGCTGCCGAATGCGGTCATGCCGGGAAGGGTGCCGCCGGCCGGTTGCGCGGGCTGGCCTCCGCCGAGGACGCCGGTGTTCAGGCTGACGCCGTCGATGTTGAAGTAGTTAGCGTTGGGGCGCTGGCCGTTGGCGGAGAACTGGCCGGCGTCGCCGCGCGTGGCGGGCGTGGCAAGGGCGCCGGGGGCAAGGTCGAGGAGGCTCGATAGGCCGCGGCCGTTGAGGGGAAGTTCCTTGATCCACTCGCGGCCGACGAGGGTGCCGACGGAGGCGTCTTCGGTTTGGAGCGGCGAGGGGCCGCTTTCGATAGTGATGGTTTCCGAGACGCTGCCGAGGGGAAGTTGGAAGTCGACGTGGGCGGGTTCGCTGACATCGAGCTTGACGCGGGAGCGGACGACGGTGCGGAAGCCTTCCTTGCGGACGATGATTTTGTAGAAGCCGGGTTGCAGCGAGGCGAGCGTGTAGCGGCCTTGGGTGCTGGAGTGGGCAACGCGGCGGAATCCGGTGTCTTCGTTGACGATGGAGACCGAGGCCGCGGCGACGGCGCGCTCCATGGGATCTTTCACCAGGCCGGTAAGGTGGGTGTACTGCTGCCCATGCACCGGGAGGAGCATGAGCCACGAGCCGAGAAGTGCCGCCACGCCCGTCCGGAGCATCGTAATACCTATTCTGCCGCTAATCGCGTGAAGTTGCAGTAGGCGTGAGCGAAGATAAGTTGCGGCGGGCGAGCGATTGCACGAGGGCGAGGTCGGAGAGGACGCGCGAGGGAAGGTCTTGCGGGTCGCCTTCGATTTCGGCGCTGCCGAACAACATAGAGAGCGAGCGTTCCATGCGGCGGGCGGCGGTGAAGAGATCCGTCTGCATGGAGGCGCCGTGGACAGAGCCGCCGAGAGAGGCGAGGGCGGGACTCAACTGGCGTTCGAGTGCGGTGGCTTGCGCGGCGAGGGCGGAGAGGTGATCGCGTTCGATGGCGCTGAACAGGTTGGCGTCGGCGGGCGCCATGGAGGCGAGCGCGGTGCGGGGGAAGCGCGATTCGAGGCGGCGGAGAGCGTGGGCGCGGGACATGAGGGTGTCGGCGCGGTCGAGCGCATCGGTGGCGAGTTGGTCGAGAAGCGTGCGGTTGCCGAGGTAGCGTTCGAGCGCGGGCGCGAGCGGGGAGACGCCGGCTTTCAAAGTGGAACCGGCGGCGAACGACGTGGGCGCGGGCGATTGCGTGGGATCGTCGAAGCGGACCACGACGTTGGAAATCGAGCCGAGGCCGGCGATGAGTTCCTGCTGGCGTTCGGGCGCGATGCCGATGCCGCCGACGCGGACCTTGCCTTCGGCGCGGGTGACCTCGATGGGTTCGCCGAGGTCGGCTTGCAGACGGTGAAGCAGCGCCCAGACTTTGAGCTCGTCGGATTCGGTGGCGGCGGGCGTGGGCGCGACGGATTCGGCGATGGAAGGGGCCTTCGGGGCCGGGGCGAGGGGCGCGATGGAGGCGACGGCGGCGGTTTGCGTGGCTTCGGGTTCGAGTTCGGTGAGTTCGACCCACTCGTTATCGCGGAAGACGAAGGTGCCCTGGACGGCATGAAGGTCGGCGCGGCGCAGGGTCATGGAAGCTTCGCGGAGTTCACCGGAAGCGGTCTGCGTGCGGATGAGAAAGCTCTCGCGGTTTTCGATGACTTCGTCGGATTTGGCGGCAAGGCCATCGCGCCAGGCGCCGTAGGATCGGACGCTGAGGGGGTCTTGCCAGTCGTAGCGGGCCGCTTCGAAAAGAGCGGCGACCGGGCTGGGCCCGGCCGCCGGAAGCAGGCGCGTAAAGCTGGCCGTGCGCGTGCGGATTTGCAGGCGCTTCGATTTTCTGGGAGCGGTGCGCTCAGCTTGCGCGGCGCGTTGAAGAAGTTCGGCGGCCTGGACGGCGGGCGTCTCGCGGAACAAAACGAAGCCAACCAGCAGGGCGGCGGCGGCTCCGGCGGGGATGGCGAAACGGAGGCGGGTGGCCGCTCGCAGGGAATCGGCGAGGTTGCGCCAGAGGGAGGGCGGCGCGAGCTGATCGTCGATACGGCTCATCTGGACGTAGATGTCTTTCCAGGGCTCGGGCGGAGGGGGAAGGTGTTCGCGGAGGACGGCCTGGCGGTATTCGACACACTCGGAGATGGTCTTCTGAATGCGGTCGTGCTCGGCGCGGCAGTCCCAGCAGGCTTCGAGGTGGCGGCGGATTTCGGCGGAATCGGAGGCGGGGAGTTCGCCGTCGCAGAAGCGCATCAGGCGGTCTCCGTCGGGATGGGAGTGCCGGTTCTTACTCATGGCTGGCCTTTCTTAGGCGCGTCGTTGCGGAGACGCAGCAGGGCGCGGCGAAGGAACTCGCCGACGGTGGAGGCGCTGATGCCGAGCGCCTCGCCAATTTCGGGATAGCGCAATCCTTCCATGCGCAGCAGCAGGCAGCGGCGCTGCTGTTCGGAGAGGTTCTCAATGGCGTTGTGGAGGTTTGCCATGCGCTCGCGATCGACCAGGCTTCGCTCGGGGGATGGTTCGGATGAGGTTAGTTTTTGTTCGAGGGCGGGGTCGAAGGCGTGGGACCGGTTTTGCGTGGTGCGTACTTTCAGGCCGTAGTTATGGGCGACGCGGAAGATCCAGGCGCGGTGATTGAGGATATCGACGCCCTTTAATAGGGTTGTGTAGAGGCGGAGGAAGACCTCCTGAGTGGCTTCCTGAGCCTGGGGTGGATGGAGGCCGATGAGGAGGAGGTAGCGGTAGACGTCGTCGCGGGTCTCTTCGAAGAGTGTGGCGACCAGTTCCCGCGGGCCGTCGGGTTGTTTTGCGCCGGCGAGGGATTTCAGTTGTCCGGCCAAGCTTAGCGACACCATGCGGGGATTGGAACACCTTCCATCGACACTAAGACCGGGGATGTGGCGGTTCGCTTACACAGGGTAGCGATTTTCTTCTTGGCCGGGGGAAGGGGTGGTTGTGAGTGGAGTTTCCGGGAATTGGCCACCGTCGAAAACGCATCTACACTCCGGGCTGAGTTTGGCGTGGGGTGAGTT
>CAYUZM010000162.1:0-9284 GCA_964449665.1 uncultured Solibacteraceae bacterium | reverse complement strand
GCGGTAGCCGTAGGGCACGCTCCCGGTACGCTCTCCCTGCGTCTGCTTGTGCCGCAACGCCTCGCGCGTGCGTTCTCCAATCGCCTCACGTTCCCATTGGCTGACGGCGGTCATGATGGTGATAACCAGACGCCCGCTGGCCGACGAAGTATCGAGACTTTCCGCGACGGAAATCAGCGCGACTTTACGCTTCTCGAAACGCTCGAGCAGCAAGCCGAGATCCTTCACGCTCCGGGTCAAACGGTCCAGCTTCGCGATGATCACAGCTTGCACCGCACCTGCGTCGACCAACTCCATCACGCGTTGCATGCCGGGCCTTTTGAGGTCCTTGGCCGATTCGCCGCCATCCACGACCACGTCGGCAATCGTTGCGCCCTGAACCACGGCAATGGCTCGAATTTTCTCAATCTGTGCGTCGAGAGAGACGCCAAACTCCGCCTGCTTGTCTGTGGACACACGCGCATAGCCTACTGCCAACATGGCTCGATGTTAGGGATGTCGGCCTGTCAAAGCAACTCAAAAGCAGGGGTTGGTAGGCTAGCCACGCACCTTCCAGTCCGGCGCCCCAATTCCATGCCGAACTAGATCGATGGTGGGCTGCAATCGGCCATCAATCAAGTCCGCACCCGATGGGCCTTGCTCTACCTCGATGGACTCTGTCATTTCCATGCCAACCTGTCCCGCATGAATGCTCGAAGGCAACACGAGGACGGAGTTGACTGCGGTCACAAGAGGCTGCGGGTAATCGTTTTGCCCAAGGATCTGTTTCCCTAACCAGACTCCCATCGTCGAGTTACCCGCCTGAAGCATTTGCATTTGCATCCGGCGGATGGAAATCTTCCCTTTGGCACGGCCCCGTTCGATCGCGGCCGCGAACTTGCGATTTTTCTTTCTTCGTTCGATGGTCCTAACACTGACCGAAAACCAGCCGGCCATCTCCACGTCGGTCACATGCAACGCGGCCAGCTTTTCGACCTCGACCAGGTTGATTGGGGCTCGCTTGCCCGGCTTCGCCATGGAACCCTCCTTTTACGGATCGTCAACCGACAACCTGACATTCTCCGGAGGGTGCGCTGCGCGCTGGCCAAGCGGACCAATATCTAACATTAGGATAGCCGAATACCGGTTCCATCCTCAGTGATTTGCAATGGAATGATCATGCTGCCCAGCAGCGGCGGCTCGAATCGCCGTACCACGCCGCTGGGTGTCCACAGCCATCAGCTTGGCATTGGCTGCGGCGTCACTCTGGCCCTTAGCTGTGCGCTGGCCGCGTAGTTTGGGTTGACTTTAACTCGCCGGTGGCAAGCGGACCAGGAGGGAACGAACGGCGGCCGGCGGCATGCGTTGGACGGGATGGATCAAACGAAGGATTCACAAAATAGCCGGCAAGCGTCGAGCGGCTTCGTGGGAACGAAAAGCCCAGGGATCTTTCGTCGGCGGCGTAGATCGGCGGGATCTGGTCGTTGTGTTGAGGCACGTTTGGTGCTGAAGCGGAGGGGAAGGGATTAGCGGGTGTCCCATCGCTCAGTGGAGTGCACTCGGAGGGTGCGCTTGACCCTGGCCTATCGAACCGACCGCTACGGCAACTGCAACCCGGAACGCCGATCTTGTACCGACCGAATCCGGCCCTTGGATCTGCGTCCTGAGACTCTATACGCACGCCCGCCGCATTGTGTCTTACGCAGCGTGGTGACGGTGCGTGTTCCCACCTGTTCCCACGTTCCCACCCATTTCCATAAACCCTATGCACCCTATACAGCTATATATATTCACTGCTGACCACCTCCAATACCGTAAGGAGAAAGGAGGGAACGGTGGGAACGCGCTCACAACACGGGAGTTGAAGTGGGAACAGAGGTGGGAACAAGGTGGGAAAAGGTGGGAACACGCCCGCGCTCAACCCGCCGGACGCTGATAGCAGCGCTCGGATGTGTTCCCACCTCCGAGGACACGGCGCTTCGAGCGTTCCCACCTCATCGCGCGGAGAACGGCTCCGACCCGCATTTCGTCCTTTCGTTCCCACCTGTCCTTGTGCTTTTGGATGCACTCGGAGAGGATCTCCGCAGTGGTCACCTTGTCGCGATCAGCGACGTAGTTCTCGATCAGGATGCGCCACGGATCCACTTGAAGCCGGGCATCCTGCTCTTGGTGCGCCGTCTCGACGAGCTCGGCTTCGTCGAGCCACCACGCCGCGCCCTGCTTGTAGCGGTGCACCGCCTCGGCCCAGATCTGGTCGCGGTCCCGTTCGAGTTCAGCCAGTCGGGCCAGGGAACAACACACCGGCCAGAATCGCCGGTTACCGGTCTCGTCGCGCAGGTAGTCGCTGGCGTTCACGGTGCCGACGAATACGCATTGCCGCGGTTGCTCGATCAGGCGGCGACCGTAGGGTGGCCGAAAGCGGTCGGTGGCGCGTGATAGGAACGCCTTCACGCGCGAAACTTCCGCCCGCGTCATGGAGTCCAACTCGGCGATCTCCAGAATCCAGACGCCCAGTAGTTGCATGGTGGCGTCTTTGCTTCCGAGATCGGCGATCTCGTCGGTGAACCAGGGACCCGCAAGGATGCTTAACGCGCGCGACTTCCCGAGACCCTGTGCGCCCTCCAAGATTAGAACGCAGTCGGCCTTGCAGCCGGGCTTGTAAATCCGCGCTACCGCCGAGATCAGCCAGCGTTCGCCAACGGCCGCCGAGTAGTCCGACGCGTCCACGCCCATGTAGAGCGAAAGCCACCCATCGATTCGACTGGCGCCATCCCAGACCAGGCCGTCGAGGTACTCGCGCACCGGATGGAACGGATTCTCGATGGCCACCGCCTGGATGGCCTCCGCGACCACAGCTACCTGGAGGAACACGCCACAGGTGCGCTGAAGCCAGTCTGCGGTCAGGCGGTCGTCGTTGTCGGTCCACGAACCACTGTGCCCCCAGGGCGTCGGCTTCACGGCGTGCACGGTGAGGGAGAATTCATTGAAACCAAGGACGCCACGCCAAGCGCCGTACGCGCGGAGGGCTGTGATGGCGTTGGCTAGTAGCGGCCGCGGATCGCCGCTGGCGTTCAAGATCAAGTTGGCGGGATGGGGCTTCGCCTGTGGGCGGAGGTTGAGCCACTCGAGCACGCGCCGTAGGATCTTGCCGTCAAAGCGCTCCTGTAGCGTTGGGAGACCCGTGATGGGTTTCCCCTCCGATGCAGTCCGGAACGTATCCTGGACTTCGGCTTCTGTACGCACAAGCGCTTCAGGGTCGTGATCGGGAACGGCTCGGTAGATCTCTATGCAGAACTGGACCACGTCGACCTCGGCCCACTGCGCGCGAAGAAGCAACCCCGCCAGCGCGAGCATGGTCTCGTGCCGCCCTTCGCCGGCTTTGGGCCAGTGGCGCACCAGCAAGGCCGCCGCCGCGAGTTTCTTTACGGCAGATTGAAGATGTGCAGCATCGATTGTGGCAGGTTCGCCATCGAACCCCGCCTCGAACTGCACCGGCTCCCCGGAGGTGTGGATGCTGGGCGGGACCACCGTGTGGTGCCCGATCGAGCCGTCTTTGTCCTGGCAGCGCAATTCCACCAGCGTGGCCCGGTCTGCGGGGTCGGAGAGGTTCAGGGACGGGATCAGAGGATCTACCCTATAGAACCAGTGCGAGCACGGCTTCGACGGGCGTCCGAATCGCAGGCCGGTATCCGGCAGGATCGTCGGAGCGAGGGCCACGGCCTCCGGGCAATCCAAATCTACATCCGCGCTCCCGTGGGCGTCGCCTAGGAGCACGCCGATGTTCTGTTTGGCTCCGTTGAAATAACGGTTGGCGGTTTCGGCTGTGATTCGAAGGTCCTGCCAGTGTTTGCCTTCGGGATCATCGGGATTGTACGGTTTCTTCGATTGTGCCCGGACCGGCACTGGGGAATACGATCGTCCGATCCAGTCGAGCGCGGCATCGAGCGGTGTCAGGAAGCTGTTCATCGCAGGTGACCACAGCGGCCAAGACCGGCGCCGGCGAACTGCGCGCGGATGGCGCGGATGCGCGGGTAAAGGGAGGTTCGTGATCGGCCCAGGTGCCGGGCGGCGCCCGCGACATTGTGGTCGGAGAGAGCCCGGGCCAGTTCCTGATCTGGTGCGGCCAGGGAGTCTAGCAAGCGTTGCACGTCGATTCGACGTTCCAGACCGGGGATGCCGTCCAGCGTCGACAGGCGTTGCTCGTGGGCTTCGAGTGGCTCATGCGTGCCAGGGTGCTGCGCCCAAACCAAAGTGCAACAGCGGTTTGCCACCACCCGCTCGATGTACGTCCGCAGGGATGCGCGGGCGCTGTCGAAGCGCGGCAGGGCGCGCCAGGCGGCGAGCAGGAGTTCCTGAATCCAGTCCTCACGCTCGGCTGCGGTTAACTTGCCAATCGCGAGCGCTCCAGCAACTCGGACTTCGGCGACCCGCAGCGCGAGCGGATACGCATGGTCGAAGGAGACCTCAGGCATGAGCAGATTCCCGGCTAAGATCTGGTCGGCGTTCGATTTCCACCAGCAGGGGCAGGCCGTGTGCAACCTCGATGGTCCGGATCTCGCCGTCGCCGAGTTCCGCGATTGTCTCCAGAAGCTCCACGAGTTGCTTCTTGAGCCAGAAATCCGGCAGCGTCGATTCCGGCCGCGCGCTGTTGTCGCCGCCCATCCGGAGCTTCTGGATGACTCTGGGGGGCGGCGCGAGGACGGGCAAGCCGGCGCGCACCAGCAGGCCTTCGATCCGGCTGAACGGATGCTGCTGGCACAACTCAACGAGATCACGCTGCCCCTTGGATAGGGTTGATTTTGAAACAGGCTGATTCACTTGGGCACTCCATGTTCGAAGTCAAGGAGCCGCCCGACGTGCTTGGGAGGGGGCCGTTCGCCGTTCCTCGCGTCTCATGCCAAACGCCGGGGCAACGCCTTCGAAAACAAGGCGCTACATCTGGCGTTGCAATGCTACATTTCGCGTGGCGTTTTGAACTTCAGAATGTCCAGGGTAGGTCACCAGAGTAGGAGAGGATGTGGCCCCGGTCAATGTGGTGGCGGAGGTGATCCGCCAGCGCTGGGTGGTGCTTACGAACGGCCCCGATCGCCCTTCCAATCGCCATAGCAACGGACTTCCTAATTCTTTCACGGTCGTCGTGGGCACTCCGGGAACGGCCACCAAGACCCTTCGCGGCGAGGATTTGATCGGTTAGCTGTTCGAGTTCGCCCTTTAGCGACTCTTTCTGCCCGATGTCATTGTTCACGTCCGCTTCAGCGATTCGAGCCTTCAAGTCGTCCGCGCGGGCACGATAGTCGGCCGCGGCGGTTGAATCGATCACCTCTCCTGCTGAACCGGTAGCAACAACGCCATTCAATTCCGCTGCCAAGAGATCCACCGCCAGGCAAAGCGACCTCGGGTTCCGCAACAAGTAGGCGATGTAAGAGAACCCCTTCGCATCTTTCACGGTCGTTGACTCGCCATCGAAAGTCAGGTTCCACACCTGTCCGTGCTTTCGGAACACGCACCCATCCTTCGCCATCGCCCCACTGCGGTCTGACTGTGCCGAAGCGACTCTCTGCGCGATGAGATCCACTAGCTGCTGGTCCGCGCTCAAGCCAGTTGAAGCTCCGGCAATCACGTCAGCAAGAACGATCCATACGAATCCTGATCGGAGCAGGCGGCCCTCTGTCTTGGCGTCAATGAAACTCTCCGTTGGCGTCAGCAATACAGCCCCTTGCATATAGGTGCTCTCGATTTCTCCGGCGAGCGCTTCGGCAGCCTCGGCTGCGGGAGGCATTAGAAGAACAACTGGAAGGCGCCTGCCTGACGCCAGTGTGATCGTTCCAAGCGTTGCTACATCCTCGCCATCCTTCACTGATCCCGCGGGTGCTTGGATACGCAGGAGCCGCCCGATCGAACGTGCAAATCGTTGGTTGTCGAAGACGAGAATTCGCACGTCGTCTCGATTGAGCGTAACGGAGTCGCACTCCTTCGGCGTGGACCCGCATACCGCTCGGCGTGTGCCATCGGCTTCCCCAAACACATGCCTTGGACATCCCTGTCCACTGGGATGCGGGCAGGGGTAGCGCGACGCTTCTTCTCCCGTTGGGACAAGGAAGGGGGCTGCAAACTCGTACTCGTCTTTCAGGACGTTCGCCAACTCGCACTGGACGCCACGTAGGCGGGGACGATCCTCAAGAGCGTCGCACAGGCGATGTAACTGCCGCATCGGTCTTGCCCTTCATCCCGAGCACGAAACCGTTGTGCTCCAGAAGTTGCTCCACAAGTAACCGATCATCATCGCGCGTGTAGCTGGCGCGGCTCGGCGGCCGAATGGTCGCAGAGCGCGGTGAAACGGCATCAGTGAACTGTATCGAAAGGACGGCCTTACTCCAAAACCCTTTCGGAAGGCGCATTTTGGAGTCCTCCAGGTAGCCGAAGACGTCGTCGCACCTGACGCCGACGAACGCCGCTCTCCCCTTGCTGACGAAAACCTCGAGTTCCTTGAGGCTTACTGAATCGATCCCGTCGATGCCGTCACAGTCCAAGGCGTCGCGGCCGTTGTCCTTTAATGGCTGAAGCGTGTAGTTGCCATCGCAGGCAAAATAGTCCTCGTCGCCGAAGAGATACTTGCCGAACGCTTTCCGGTACAACTCCCGTTCGCGCTTACCGTCTGCGTGGATTACGAGCACGTTTTGCGCGCAATGGTAGATGATTACTTTGAAGTCCTCGGGACGATAGAAAACGCTGGACGATGTGTCCCCATCGAATGTTCCCTCGCGTCGCATCGGGAGGCCATGTCGAATCAGAAACCACACCTGGCCATCCTGCGGTCGAGGATATGGAAAAACCCTGGAACCACGTCCACGCCGGTGCTTGAAGAACCATTCATCCAGCTCAAGTGCCATCGCCGTCATTAGTGACTCCGAACAGCCAGGAGGGTGCTCTCGATGTTCGCCTGCGCCCTGGCAAACATGGAATGCCTTTGGTCTCTCCAGGTATTGCTCGGCGTGCTTGCGCTCCAGTAAATCGCGGTCTTTTAGAAGGACTTGGAGCGCCACGTCTGCGGGCGTTGGATCGGCCTCGCCGAAGTCCAATAGCCCCGGTTGGGCGGCCTCCAGCAGTTCCTGCATAGCGTGGTCCGTCGACATCTCGTGAATGAAGTAGAGACTGTCCACGAGTTCGGTGGGCATTCCCGCGTCGGGATCGACCAGGATCCCGGCGAGAGCATCGTAGTTGACATCGTCGCCGGCCATTGTCGGTAACACAAAGCCACGACTGGCCAGATACTCGCTGGTTGCCTTCGCAGACAGCAGCTCGATCAGACTCGATCTGGAGACACGCTTTAGCGTCTCCGGATTGGCAAAACGGCGCGGAACTAAAGTGGGCACTTAAATTCACCCCCTGAAGTAATCTTCGTTGGCGCCGGTGCGACAGCGCACGAAGAACCACTGCAGGCGGTACTTAACTCGCGCCTAAATGCCTGCTTACGGGTTCTCCTTACGGATTGCCTCACCGAATAGCCTTGGCTAATCTAAATGTTAGTATATGGCCGGTGACATGCGCAATATATGGTGGCGTTTGAGATACAGTGTCAATTTGCAGCGCATCGCCTGAACCATTGTGAGTCGTTCACCAATCAGGCGCGGGGCGGTTGATCGCTCAAAGCTTGCGCATGTTTGCGCTGGGCCACCCAATCCACCTCCCGCACCACCGTTCGAATCGCCCGTTCGCACAGCACGTCTGAGGCGGTGGCGCAGCATAGGATTCGCTCCTGAATCTCCGGCGCCAGCAACGTCAAGTTCATAATCTGCGTCAGCCGCGCCCGCGTTACCATCCCCAGCCGCGCCAGATCCGCGTAGTCACGCACCTCGCCCTTGTCCACCATGTCCTGGAACTTTATGGCGAGCGCCATCAGCCGGGCAATGCGGGGAATGCGGGGAGACGCTGTGAGGGCAACAGCGGCCCCTGCTCCTGGTCTCCCCCGCGTCGGACGGACCAGCGCAATCTCAATGTCGAGCGACTTACTCATGCACTCACCCCCTTCTGGCAAAACTCCTTGATCCCCTGCGAGTTGTACGTCACCCGCACCTTGTCTCCCCGGCTGTCGTAGCCCACCCGCTCGACCAGCTTCCGCAGGAGCGTCGCCTGCTGCTCGGCGGTCATTGCCTTCCAGATCTCATCGAAGTCACCGAGCCGCGTTCGCACGGAACTTTCATCCACACGAAGCCGCTCCCCGCGTGCAATTGCCGTCCGTAGTTTGCCAGCGTCCGACTCCAGAGCTGCAATCTGGTCGCGAAGCCCGGCTTTACGCGTCTCATCCGGAACGCGCATCCTCGCCATTTGGGATTTGGCGTTCCGCACGCGCGCGTTTGCCGCCTTCAGTCCTTCCCGCCGCGCCCGCAATTCCTCGCCGAGCCTTTCGCGCGCCAGCTTGGCCGCCGCTTGCACTACCTCTTGCGAAACGGCGAACTTGCGCAGACTATCCACGACGGCTGTCTCCACCAGGGGCGCGGGCACCGAGCGTACCGGACAACGGTCACCCTGCTTCTGCATCGAGCGCTGGCAGATGTAGTAGCGGTACCGACGCGTCTGGCTGGAGGAGTAGGCGGGCGTCATCAGCGATCCGCACGCCGCGCAGTAGAGCAGCCCCCGGAGCGGCGCCTGCACCTTACGGCTATGCGGTGTGCCCGCGTTCCGGGCATTGTCCTTCAGCTTCTGCTGCACCAGGTCAAACGTCCGGTGATCGACGATCGCCTCATGATTGGCCGCGACCAGTTCGCCGTCGGCGCGGATGCGTCCGGCATAGAGCGGATTGGCCAGCATCTGGTAGACGTGGCATTTGCGCATGGGGTGGCCGCCGTGCGCGCCGCCCTCGCGCGTCGTCCATTGCTTGCTTGTCCATCCGAGATCGCCACACTTCGCTACGATCCCGAAGACGCTCTGGCCTTCCAGGTACCACTCAAATATCTGGCGCACACGCGGAGCCTCGGCCTCATTCACGAACAGACGGCCGCCGTCGGCGTCGAGGTCATAGCCCAGTGGGATGTGCCCGCCGGTCCACTTTCCGCGCCGGCGCGCCGCCATCTGCTTGTCGCGCGTGCGCTCGGAGATGATCTCCCGCTCAAACTGCGCGAACGACAACAGGATGTTCAGCGTCAGCCGCCCCAGCGAAGACGTAGTGTTGAACGCCTGCGTGACGCTAACAAAAGTCGCGCCGTGCTTCTCGAACGTTTCCATGATCCGCGCGAAGTCGCGAATCGAGCGGCTCAGCCGGTCCACCTTGTAGACGACCACGCAGTCCACCCGCCGCGATTGGCATT
>CAYUZM010000161.1:0-9324 GCA_964449665.1 uncultured Solibacteraceae bacterium | reverse complement strand
GGGTGGCCGGTGGCGTGAACGGGGGCGGCGGTGTGATACAGGCTGCGAACGAGCGCGAACTTGTCGGCGTGTTTCGCCATGCGCGGGAAGTTTTCCGAGATCTCGATGCCGGGAACGTTCGTCTTGATGGGCTTGTAGGGGCCGCGAATCTCCACAGGCGCGTTGGGCTTCATGTCCCAGGTGTCGAGCTGCGAGGGTCCGCCGACGAGCATCATGAGGATGCAGTTCATGTCGGACTTTGAGGAGTCGACCGCGCCCATCGCCTTGAGGCCGAACATTTGGGAGAGGCCAAGGCCAAGCGTGGAAAGCGAACCGGCGTGCAGGAAGTCGCGGCGGCGCAGGCCATCACAAAATTCGACGGCGCGATCGGCATCAAGACGGAACATGGGCGTTACCCTCCCAGATTGGTAGCCCTACCATGCTATAGCAGGCGGGGGCGGAGAGGAAGGCGGCGGGCGGGGCGCGCGAGTGGGGCGCGCGAGTGGGTCCGATGTAGACTTGGAGCATGGAGCGGCTGGAACAATTGACTGCGATCATCGCACACGAGGGAGACGGGTTCGTTTCCCTTTGTCCGGAGTTCGACATCGCAAGTCAGGGTTCGACAGTGGAAGAGGCGCGCGCGAATCTGGTTGAGGCACTGACGCTCTTTTTTGAAACTGCGGACGGTTCGGAAGTAGAGCGCCGGTTTCACGGCGATGTGGTCGTGACGCAGGTCGAGGTTCCGGTTGGGTAAGCTTCGAGTTTTGTCGGGAGCGGAGGTCTGCGAGATTCTGGAGCGGCAGGCAGCGAGTTAACGGCTCGCCGGCGCGCAAATGTCGTTACAGCTACGCTAAAATACACTTTCCTGCGCCAACATGGTCCAAACGTTCATGGTCAGGAAATGAGTCTGTCTAGGTTGATCGCCGCCTGTCGTCAATTAGACCCGTGGATTCAAGCTCCAACCGCAGTGTATCGAACGCTGCCTCCACGATATCGCCGGGAAACTCGATGTAGACAATACCACCCAGGTTGGAAGGCACTTCGACTCCGCTCTGCATTAGAATTGCAGTGCGGCCACGACCCAGCACCCCCTGAAACCATCCTAGTTCCTGGATGATATTTTGGCGCGCTCTTGTATCGCCCGCGTCTGTCCGATCATCACCAGTCATGACGATTACTGCGTAATCCGCCAAACGCCCATACTTCTCGAGTTTCTCAATGACAGTTAGACCGGTGCTTGGTTCAAGTTCAAGGACAATTGGGTCAAGACCGCAACGATCCTGGAGGAATATCTTCACCTTTTGCCAGACAACCGCGTTCCGACCATGACCTACAAACACTCGCGCCGATTTTCCCGGATTCTCATTGAGGTCCTTGATCTTGGGTGTCATGTGGAGTTGTAGGAGAGTGTCGATATATGCACAAAGAGCCTGCACCGAGTTCATCGTACTTGCAAGGGTTTGCTCGATTGAAATGCGATACGGCCCATCTCGAACTCTCTGAACCTCCGGAACATGTAAGTCAAAACGTATGTCTTGAACAAGACTTTTCACTTCGGCTCTGATCGAGTTCGTTCGCCCTACGAAATCGGTCAAGTCCGGCGGATACTGAGAAGAGGCACGCACTCGGAGCTTCATTCCCTCGATCAATGGGGGAAGTGACGCTCGCAGCATATAGATTGTTCGTATCTCCGCGTTCGATAGGCGCTTCATCGGTGCGAATAGTAGCACAACAATTCGGAAGGGCGTGTGCTTGCACTTTGCCTTCCCCCTACCCCCGCCTCTGCTATCGTCTAATGGACGGTTACCGGCGCACGCGGCAGGGGTGTGGCTTGCGCCGAACGAGGAGACAGGCATGCGGCAGGATTTTCGTTTAGCGGTGCGGATGCTTTTGAAGCAACCGGGGTTCAGCTTGATTGCGGTGCTCACGCTGGCGCTGGGCATTGGCGCGACATCGGCGGTATTCAGCATGATCCAAGGCGTTCTGTTGACGCCGCCGCCCTATCGCGAACCGGAGCGGCTGGTGCTGATGCCCGCCGCGCGAACCGACGGCCAGGCCATGGAGCGGCCGCGCGCGTGGGCCCCGGCACAGTGGCAGGAGTGGCAGAGAGAGGCTCGTTCCTTCGAATCGATCGCGGCGTATGGGTGGACGTTCAACTTCCTGATGGAAGACAACGCGAGCGAGTCGCTCGAGGGAATGCGCGTGACGCACGAATACTTCCGCGCGATGGGCGTGGAGCCGGTGCTGGGCCGCGTGTTCCTGGAGTCCGAAACGGGTCCCTCCCCCGCGCCGGTGGCGCTCATCGGCTACGACCTCTGGCAGCGGAAGTTCCACGGCGACCCGAAGGTGATCGGCCAGAAGTTGCGCATGAGCCGCATGGAGACGCCGCCGGAGATTGTCGGCGTGTTGCCGCCGGGCGTGCGCTTTCTGCCTTCGCCCTCCGCTGCCCAGGAGCCGAACTACAACGTGAATGCCTCGGTGGACATCCTGCTGACCGGCGGCGTGCGTCCGGACCGGATGAAGCAGCGCAGTCTGAATTTGATTGGGCGGTTGCGCAAGGGGGCGACCGTGGAGCGTGCGCAGGCGGAGCTGACGGCTCTGGCGAAGCGCGAAGGCGAGACGGATCCTGATTTCGCGGGCTTCTTCCCCAAGCTGGAGCCGCTTACCTCGTTCATGAATCAGGACGGCAACCGCATCTTGCTGCCGCTGTTCGGGGCCGCGGGCCTGGTGCTGCTGATCGCATGTGGCAACGTCGTGGCCCTGCTGTTGGTGCGCGGGCTGCAACGCCAGCAGGAGTACGCCGTGCGCAGCGCGTTGGGTGTCGGCCGGAAGGCCCTGTTCCGCCAGGTGTCGGCGGAGAGCCTGCTGCTGGCGCTGTTGGGTGGGGCGTTGGGCGTGGCGCTGGCGATTGGAATCGTCCAGGTGTTGAAGCAAATCGGCGGGCACGCGATTCCAAGGCTGGACGCGGTCACCACCGGATGGCCAGTGTTACTGGGTGGACTCGCCTCGGCGATCGTGGCCGCGCTGGTGGCCGGCTTGATTCCCGCGATGCGCGCCTCGCGGCAGGACCCGATGGGCGTGCTGAAGAGCGGCGGTTCCAAGAGCAGCGCGGGCATTGGCGAACGGCGGATTCTACGCGCCATCACAATCGGGCAGACGGCGCTGACGTTGGCGCTTCTGGTGGGCGCGGGGTTGCTGATTCAAACGATGATGAACCTGTCGAAGGTGGAGACCGGCTACGACACCAACCGCGTGTTGACGATGAGCGTCACATCGCTGGAAGGCAATTCGGCCGATTTCCACCGGCGGGCGCTCGAACGCGTTGCCGCGCTTCCCGGCGTGCGGAACGTCGCCTTCGCTTGGGGCGTGCCGCTCACCGGCAACAGCTGGCCGGGCGTGATCGACGTGGAGGGGCAACCACTGCCGTCGAAGGAGAGCGATCGGATCTCGATGCCGTTGCGGTCCATCACGCCGGGCTACTTCGCGCTGCTGGGCCAGGCGATCCGGGAGGGCCGCGACATCCGCTCGACCGATGATGGGAAAGCGCCCCGCGTGGCCGTCGTGAACCAGGCCTTTGCCGACCGCTTCTTTCCCGGCGGCAACGCGATCGGCAAGAAGATTTGGATGGGCCGGCGCGATCAGCCACCGAACGAAATCGTGGGCGTGACGGCGAATGGCCGCACTTCCGACCTGACACAACCGGCCGAACCGGAACTCTACCTTTCGTTCTGGCAATCGGGTGCATTTTCCAAGCACCTGGTGGTTCGGACGACGGCCGACCCGCGTTCGCTCATGGTGGCCGTGCAGCGCGAATTGCGCGCCGTATCGCCCCTGGTGGCCGTCGAAAATTTGAAGACGCTCGAAGACATTCGCGGGGATTCGCTTGCGCCTCGGACCTTCGCGATGCAACTGCTGGTTGGCTTTTCGCTCGTGGGCGGCGTGTTGACGCTGGTTGGAATCTACGGCGTGCTGTCGCTCTCGGTGGCCTCGCGCCGGCGCGAGATCGCGATCCGAAGCGCCGTGGGCGCCCAGAACAGCGACATCCGAAACATGGTGTTCGGCGAAGGCTTCCGGCTGATTGCGGGCGGCATTGTCGCAGGCGTGGCGGCGGCGGTCGTCCTGTCGCGCGTACTGCAAACGTTCCTGTACGGAGTGGAGCCGAGCGATCCGGTCACGCTGGCGGCCGTTGGCGTCGTGTTCGCGGCGGTGGCGTTGTTGGCCTGCTGGGTGCCGACGCGCCGCGCAACGAAAGTGGACCCGCTCGAAGCGCTGCGGTACGAGTGAAGGCGGTCAGGCCTCGCCGCGGAAGCCAATAATCTTGCGGCGGTCGCGCTTGGAGGGCCGCCCCTTGGTGAAGCCGTCGAAGGCGCGCGCGGCCTTGCGTTCCTCGGCGGCCTTGAGGCGCGCTTCCTTGCTCTCTTCGGGTTCCACGTAGAGCGTCTGCGCGACCGCGGCGGGACCGCGCATCTCGCTCAACGCCACGACTTCAATTCGATACTCGCCGGCTTCGTTCTTCACCGCCAGCTGGTCGCCCACGTGGAGTTCGCGCGCCGGTTTGGCGGGCTGGCCGTTGCAGATGACGCGGCCCAGGTCGCAGGCGTGCGTCGCCAGCGAGCGTGTCTTGAAGAAACGCGCCGCCCAAAGCCACTTGTCGATCCGCAGACGGGCCATGCGCCCATTTTCGTACGAGGGACCACATCACCGCCGCCAGGCGGTAAGCTGTCGTTGAACGGAGTCGCTGCGTGATGACCTGTACGATGTCACGGCCGGTCGGCAAGCTGGTTGTCTGGCTGCTGGTGGGCGCTACGGCGGCCTCTGCCGAAGGCGCGGAGGAGTTCAAGGTGCGCGCCGGCCAACTTCTCGAACAGCGAGCCGAAGCGAAGGTGACGCTGCTGGACGGCACCAGGTTCCGGGGACGAGTGCTGCGGGTGGATACCGAGTCGTTTACGATCCACGACAAGGCCGCCGCGCGGGATCGTGAGCTGCGATATACCGAGGTGAGAGTGCTCGCGAAGAGCGGTCTGTCGCGGCGCGCCAAGGCGATCCTCGTTCCCGTGGCCATTGGTGGCGGCGTGTTGCTGGTGCTCTGTGCCGGGCCTTATCCGATTGGATTCCTGTGCCGGAAGGACCCGTCGTAGGCAGGCGGAAGCCGCCGCGTCCGGCGTGGCGCGTGCCGTCTGGCGCGTGCGGCGTGGCACGCGGCGCCTACCCTTCATGGTCCACCGCGCCCGCTTGCTAAGATGGCCGTTTGTTTGAACTGACGGAACACAATGCGGCCGAGTACCTCGCCGCGCGGGGCCATGCGGGAGCCTGGAAGGCGCGCGCGCTCGGGGGTGGCGTGTCGAACACGGTGCTGCTCGTGGAAGATGGCGCGCGGCGCTGGGTGCTGAAGCAGTCGCTCGGGCAGTTGCGCGTGGAAGAAGAGTGGCTGGCCGACCGCCGCCGTATCTGGCGTGAGTGCGAAGCTTTGCGGCGGTTGTCGGCCGTGCTGCCCGCGGGCGCCGTGCCGGGGGTGGTGTTTGAGGACCGCGACGCGTTCACCTTCGCCATGGAGGCCGGGCCCGCCGGCGCGCCCGATTGGAAAACGCAGTTGCTGGCCGGTGAGATGAATGTCGAAACGGCACGGCGCGCCGGCGCGATGTTGCGGCAAATCATCGCCGCCACCTGGCATGGCGCGGAATGGTTCGACTCCTTTGGCGACCAGACCTGCTTCGATCAGTTGCGCCTCGATCCCTATTACCGTTTCACTGCGACGCGGCATTCCGACTTGAGCGAGGCCTTTGCCGACCGCATCCACTCGTGCCGCCGCGAGGCGCACTCGCTCGTCCACGGTGACTTTTCGCCGAAGAACCTGCTGGTCGCGCCGGGCGGCAGCGCGCCAAGCGGCAACGTGATGCTGATTGATTGCGAGGTCGTGCACTTCGGCGATCCGGGATTCGACGCAGGCTTTCTCCTGAACCATCTGTTGCTGAAGTCGCACCACAAGCCGGGCTGGGCGGCGCGCTATCGCGAACTTGCCGTTGCATTTTGGGAGCAGGCGCAAATCGGCCCGCCGGAAGACTGGCGCGAGTGGTTCCTGGACACCACCCTGCGGCACCTGGGTTGCCTGCATATGGCGCGCGTGGATGGGAAATCGCCCGCGGAGTATTTGGATGCCGACGCGCGGAATCGCGTGCGCGGGCTCGCGCGCGAGTTGGTGTTGTGGCCGGCAAGATCGGTGGACGACGTGTGGGACAGGTTGGGCAGATGAAGATCGAACAGTTGCGGGCCTGGGAGATTCTCGATTCGCGCGGGCGGCCGACGGTGGCCGTGGAGGCCCGTTTGAGCGGCGGCGCGTCGGGCCAGGCGCAGGTGCCCTCGGGCGCATCCACGGGCCGGCACGAAGCCGTCGAACTGCGCGATGGCGACGCGGCGCGATACGGCGGCAAGGGCGTGCTGCGCGCCGTGGGACATGTGACGGGCGAGATCGCGGCGGCCGTGGTGGGGATGGACGCGGAGGATCACGCGGCGCTCGATGCGCGCATGATCGCCCTCGACGGGACGGCCAATAAGGGCCGGCTCGGCGCGAACGCGGTTCTCGGCGTCTCATGTGCGGTGGCACGCGCGGCGGCCGCTTCGAAAGGCATCGCGCTGTGGGAACACCTGCGAGGCGCGCGCCCGGCCACGCTTCCCGTGCCGATGATCAACATTCTCTCCGGCGGACTGCACGCCGGGCACAACATCGAGTTTCAGGATTTTCTCGCGTTGCCGCACGGCTTCGCAAGCTTCTCGGAAGCACTGCGTGCGGCCGTGGCCGTGCACGCGGCGGCGTACGAGCTGATCGTGGAAGCCGGCTACACACTCACCGGCGTGGCGGACGAAGGCGGCTGGGGTCCGCACCTGCGATCGAACGAAGAGGCCCTTGCGCTCCTGACGCGCGCCATTGAGCGCGCCGGTTACCGGCCCGCCGGGCAGGTGAGCATCGCCATCGACGTGGCTTCCTCCCACTTCTACGCCGATGGCGTCTACACGCTCAAGACCGAAGGCCGGCGGCTGGATGCGCCCGGCATGATCGCGCAGCTACAAGACTGGTGCGCGCGCTTCCCGGTGGTGTCGATCGAAGACGGCCTGGCCGAGGACGACTGGGAGCACTGGCCCGAATTGACGCGTGCGCTGGGAGATCGCGCCCAGTTGATCGGCGACGACTTCTTCACCACCAATCCCGAACGCGTGCGGCGCGGCATTGCCGGGCGGTCGTCCAACGCCGTGCTGGTGAAGATGAACCAGATCGGCACGCTGACGGAGACATTCGAAGTCTGCGGCATGGCGCTTGACGCAGGATGGCGCGCGGTGATTTCGGCGCGCTCAGGCGAGACCGAAGACAGCTTTCTCGCCGACCTCGCCATCGCCACGGGCGCGGGGCAGATCAAGGTCGGCTCGGTGACACGCTCCGAGCGGCTGGCCAAGTGGAACCGGCTGCTCGAACTGGAAGCCAAGGGCGGCCTCGCGTTCGCTACTTTTTCTTCTTCGACTCTTTCTTAAGGTTGATGGTGCCGCGGCAGATCACGGCGCCGCACTTGCATTCCACCTTCTCCACGTCGGGATCGAAGTGGTAGTCGATCAGAAGTTCCTCGCCCTTCTTGATGGCGCGGCTGCTGTAGTAGAGAATGTGGCCCTTGGTGACCACGGCGCGGACGTTCGGATCGCACGAGTGGTTGATGTACTGCGCGCCGCTGCCGCCCACGGTGCCGTCAATGGTCCAGTAGCTGTCCAGCGTGAAGAGGTAGTGCAGTTCGGTGGAATCGGCGCGGCGCTTCGTTTCTTTGCGGTTAATGCGCTCGCCGGTGTATTCGATCACCTTCCGGTTCGCGGGAATGTCGCTCATTGCGACGATGCCCCAGCGGTGAATGGGAGAGCGAACGATCTTCAGCGGGAAGCAGGCATGCCGCTCGTCGATCTTCGGGATGGGTTCTGAGGAGGTTCGTAGGGGTGCCGCCATGTGTGGAGTTTAGAAATCGTCCTGTGAGGTGGTCTTCTTCTTGTTCTTGCGCCGGAGAATGATGGCCACCACGCAGAGCACGGCAAGTATGGCGGCGATAAGTTGAACGGTTTCCTGAGTCAAGGTTCCCTCCCGAAGCGAGTGTGTGGCGAAGGCGCGAGTGGATCTCACGCCTTCGCTGGAGACGAACTACATTTTCGACTGAATTACAGTAACGAGCTCCTCAACGGCGCTGACACTCTTTGCGAGTTCGGCCTTCTCGGAGTCGGTCAAGCTTACCTCATAAATTTTCTCGATGCCATTGCTGCCGAGTTTCACCGGGACGCCCACGAAAAGGTCCTTCACGCCGTACTCGCCCTGGAGCAGCGCGGCGCACGGAAGCACCTTCTTCTTGTCCTTCAAAATGGAGGCGACCATTTCGACGGCCGCCGCCGACGGAGCGTAGTAGGCGCTGCCGGTCTTGAGATACTTCACGATCTCGGCGCCGCCATTGCGCGTGCGCGTGACGAGCGCTTCAATCTGGTCGGCGGGAAGCAGTTCGGTGAGCGGAATGCCGCTGACGTTGGTGTAACGCACCAGCGGCACCATCGTGTCGCCGTGGCCGCCCAGCACCATCGCCGTGATGTTCTCCACGCTGACGCCGAGCGCTTCGGCGATGAAGGTGCGGTAGCGCGCCGTGTCGAGTACGCCGGCCATGCCGATCACGCGGTTGCGCGAGAAGCCGGAAACCTTCCACGCCGCCCAGCACATCGCATCGAGCGGATTGGTGACCAGAATCAGAATCGCGTTCGGCGAATACTTCGCCACCTGCTCGGTGGAATTCTTGACGATTTCGTAGTTGGCAAGCAGAAGGACGTCGCGGCTCATGCCCGGCGTGCGCGAGAACCCCGCCGTGATGACGACCACATCGGAATTGGCCGTCTCTTCGTAGCCGTTGGTGCCGGTAATGTTGACGTCGTAACCCTGAATGGGGCCGGATTCGAGAATGTCGAGGCCTTTCCCCTGCGGGACGCCATCGACAACGTCGACCAGCACAACGTCGGCCAGCTCCTGATCGGCGATCCGGAGCGCGCAATTCGCGCCGACATTGCCGGCGCCTACAACAGTAACTTTCTTTCGCATGAATGCCTCTTGCTGACGTGGAGTGAAGTGCAATTATAGCGCGGCGACGAGCATTCGCACGCCTCCGAATACACCTAATCCCACCGCCAACCACTTCCACATGAACGGGGGCGGAACGCGTCCGGCGGCGGTGGCGAGAATGCCCGCCAAGGCGAGAGGGCTGAACGGGTGAAACTCGATGGCCTCGACAATCCGGCCGTGCAGCAGCGCGGCCAGGCCGCGCGTCATGCCGCAAAACGGGCACG
>CAYUZM010000160.1:0-9342 GCA_964449665.1 uncultured Solibacteraceae bacterium | reverse complement strand
TCAAACGAGATCCACGGCTCGGCCTTCAACTTCCTGCGCAACGACAAGCTCAACGCCGGCAACTTCTACAACCACACGCGCCCCATCATTCGCCGCAATCAATACGGCGGCACCATCGGCGGCCCGGTCATCAAGAACAAGACATTCTTCTTTTTCGACATGCAGTACACCAAGCAGCGCGGCACGGCGGCGTTCAACAATTTGACCGTTCCCACGGCGGCGTTCCGCGCCGGCGATTTCTCGTCACTTACCAACGTGAACGGTGTCCCCATCGCCATCTTCGACCCCGCCACCACGAACGCAGCCAATAACAACCAGCGCACTCCGTTCGCTGGTAACGTGGTTCCCGCAACCCGCATCAGCAACGCCGCGAAAAACGTGCAGAACCTCTACCCGCTTCCACAGGTCGCCACCAATTTCGCCAACTACAGCAACTTCGGTTCGGTGAAGAACGACGACTACGAGTACGACCTCAAGATTGACCACAACTTCTCCGACAGCGACAAATTCTTTGCCCGCTACTCGGGACGCAAAACCGAAAGCACTCCCGCGTCGGCGTTCCCCAATCCCGATGCCGGCGGCCGTAACCCCGGCCAACTCGGCTTCGGCCAAAGCAAGAATCACGGACGCCAGGCTGTGGTGAACTACGTGAAGATCTTCTCGCCGACCGTCACCACCAACTTCATCGCCGGCTGGTTCCAGACCTTCCCCAAGCGCCTCGTCGCCGGTTACGGCAAAGTGTCCACCGATTCGCTCGGCATCTTCGGCTTCCCCAACGGCAACGATCCTCTCGGCACGCCCGACTTCCAGTTCACCAACTACGCGCCGCTCGGCTCCTCCGGCGACACGCTGTTATTCGAATTGCAGGACAGCAAGTCGCTCGTGAACCAAACCTCGTGGGTCGCCGGAAAGCACACGATTAAGTTCGGCGGCGAAGCCCGTCTCATTCGCACCGACAACCTCCAGCCCAACCCCGGCACAACGGTCTGGAATTTCCAGCCCATCTACACCAACCAGGTGGGTGTCGCCAACACCGGTTGGGACTACGCCAGCTTCCTGCTCGGCATGCCTCGCACTCTCGGCTACCGCATCTTCCCCGGCTATTTCAAGTCCCGCGCCTCCGTCTATGCCCTGTTCATTCAGGACGACATCCGCGTCAACCGCAAGCTCACCATCAACCTCGGCATGCGCTGGGACGCCCCACTCTACTACCACGAAGCGCAGGACCGCTCAGGCGTCTTCGATCTCGACAAAGGCCAGTATCAGCAGTTCGGACAGAACGGCTTCCGCCGCACGCCTTGGAAGAACGACTGGAACAACTTCGGCCCCCGCTTCGGCATCGCCTACAACCCGAGCGAAAAAACCGTCATCCGCGCGGGCTTCGGCCTCTTCTCGGTGGGCACCATGTCCAGCGGCGCCTTCGGCTTCCTTCTGTCGGACCCCATCTTCGCCGACGCCGACGCCGGCCGCTACAACTCGATCGATCAAATCACGCCGCGTACCACGCTCGACCGCGTTCCCTACGAACCCGTCGACAAGCTGGGCCGCAACGCGCTTTCGGTCACCATCTTCCCCGAAGACAATCCCATGTCGTACTTCTCGCAATGGAACCTCAACGTTCAACGCGAAGTCAAAGGCTTCCTGTTTGAAGCAGGCTATGCCGGCAGCAAGGGCAGCCACCTGCAATACGGCAACTACAACCTGAACGCCATCCCGGTGGACCTCTCCCCGCAGGCGCAGGGCCGCCGTATCGCCCCCTTCGTCCGTTACCCGCAATATCCTAACGGCGTCAACGTCGCCACCTGGATCGGCTCTTCCAGCTACCACGCGCTGCAGTTGAAGTCCGAACGCCGCTTCTCCAATGGCCTCACCTATCTCGCCGCCTTCACCTTCTCCAAGTTGATCAACACCGGCGAAAACGGCTACCGCGACCCGCTGGGCAACCGCGATCTCGACCGCGGCATCAGCCTCGACAGCGCCCCCTACCGCTTCACCTTCTCGCCCGTCTACGAACTCCCCTTCGGCCGCGGCCGCAAGTTCAATATCCAAAGCCGCGCGCTCGATGCCATCGCTGGTGGCTGGGAACTCTCGGCCGTCGCCACGCTGCAAGCCGGGTTCCCGCTCAATCCGGGCAACAGCATCGATACCTGTAACTGCGGATCGGCCACCTACCCCAACGTCTCGCGCAATCCCAACCTCTCCAAGGGCGAGCGCACCGAAGGCCGCTGGTTCGACACGAGCGCGTTCTCGCAACCCGCTCAGTGGACCATCGGCAACGCCGGACGCGGCATCATCTGGGGCCCTGGCCAGCGCAACATCGACATGACGCTCAGCAAGAACTTCGCCATCACCGAGCGCTTCCGCCTGCAGTACCGCGCCGAGGCCTACAACCTCACCAACACGCCGTACTTCGCCAACCCGAACGTCCAGAACGGCAACGCCACGTTCGGACGCGTCACCAACGTGTCCAATAGCGCGCGCCAGATGCAGATGGCCTTGAAGCTCTACTTCTGAGGCTGTCCGCCGCGATGATACAGGAGGCCCGGCTTCGGCTGGGCCTCTTTCTTTTTCAGCTCGCTCACCACGCCGAACTCCCGCAGCGCATCCTCTTCGCGCCCCATCTTCCGGTACGTCTGCGCCAAATGCAGATGCGCCTGCACGAGATCGGGACGGAAGCGAATCGCCTTCTCCAGCGACGCCGCGGCCGCCGGAAACTCGCCATCGCTCATTTGCAGCTTGCCCAGCAGCGCATGCGCCGCCGCAAAATCGCCCTTCCGCGCCAGGCTCTCCCGCAGCGCCTCGCGCACGCCCTCTTCCTGCAGCCCGTTCTTCGCCGCCCCAAGAAAATAGTAACCCCGATAGTCGTCCGGATTGGCCTTCACAAACCGCTCCGAAAGCGCCTTGGCCTGTTCGAACTTCGTGCGCTGCACCAGCACCGTCGCCAGCGCATCGAAGGCAAGCGGATGCGGCCAGCAGCGCGCAAGCGTCGTCTCGGCTTCGTCGTAGAGTTGCAGATCCTTCAACGCCAGCCCCTTGCCCAATCGCACCACGAGCGAGCCCGGCAACAACTTCTCCGCGTCCGTGAAAATCTCCACCGCCGCCTTCGGCGTGCCCCGGCTCAGAAAGATGAATCCGAGTTGAACGTGCGCGGCTTCGCTGCCCGGCTCCAACTCCAGTGCCTTCTCCGCCTCGGCCACCGCGCGCGCCGGATCGTTCAATCCGTCGTGCGCCTTCGATGCCAGCACGTGCCACGCCGCGGGCCGTTCGGCCGTGCGTTCCAGTTGCGCCAGCGCTTCGCGGTAGCGCCCGGCGGAGACACTCCGCTCGATCGCTCCCCAATCGGCCGCCGCCAGCAAAAACAGCCACAACACAATATCGTTATATATCAAGTGCTCGCCCTCGCATTGCTGGCCGCGCTCACCGCGGCGTCCGCGCTCGCGCAACCTCTGGCCCAATTCGCCGGCGCGCAGGCCTGCGCACCGTGCCATCCGGCACAAGCGCGCCGCCAACCGTCCTCCCGCCACGCCGCCGCGCTTCGACCGGCCGCGCTTCCCGCCATCGGACAAAGCGGCCTCGCCTCGCTCATGAACGCCCGCCCCGCGCGCGAACGCTCGGGCGTCGAGTTCGCCTACTCTCCCCATCCCAATGGCGTCGCCGTCGCGATCACACAAGGCCCCGCCCGCGCGGAAGCGCTACTCGAATGGGCCTTCGGCGCGGGAGCGCAAGCCATCACACCCGTCGGCCGCCGCAACGGCGTCTACTTCGAACATCGCCTCTCTTGGTACCGCGAACCCGGTCACGCCGCGCGCACACTCGGCCACCCCGGCACGCCCTCCCCATCCCCTGACGAAGCCCTCGGCATCCCACAGCCCGCGGCAACCGTCACGCAATGCTTCCAGTGCCACGCCACCAACGTGAAGCCCGGCCCGGACCTCAGCGCCATGCAGCCCGGCGTCACCTGCGAACGCTGCCACGGCCCCGGCGCGATGCATGCCAAGAGCGCCTCGCCCACCCACATCGGCCGCCTCTCGCAGCTAAACGCGAAAGAGTCGGTGCAAATCTGCGCCGAATGCCACCGCGCCTCCGCGCCGCTCGACGACCCCGCCTCAATCCGCTACCAACCCGCCGGACTCGCCGCCAGCCGCTGCTTCCAGAGGAGCGGAACGCTCTCCTGCATCACCTGCCACGACCCGCACACCGACGCCTCGCTCGAACCCGCCTTCTACCGCGCCAAATGTCTCGCCTGCCACGCCACCGGCGGCGCGCCCATCCAGAACTGCCGCCGGACCTCCAATGCCGATTGCCTTCCCTGCCACATGAAGAAGATGTCGCCGTTTCCCTTCCTCACCTTCACCGACCACCGCATCCGCATCGCGCCCTGACCGCGTCCTCATCACACCCAAGCCCATCCGCGCCTCGCGCCCAAGCCCACCCGCGCCGCGCCCCGCGCCGCGCACCCTAACCCATCGCCGCTTCCTGAAACGCCCGCCGCATGTCGGATGCATCGGAGTTCTTCAGCCCCACGCGCTGGATCATGAGAATCAACGCCACGCCCTTCACCGGATCGATCCACGCCTGCGTGCCAAACGCCCCGCCATGCCCATAGGTGCCCGGCGCATGCATCGCCGTAATCCCCTGCGGCTCGCGCACAATCCCCACCGTCAGCCCCCACGCCGAACCCGGCACAAACCCCGCCTTCAGATCTCCGGTCTGCATCGACGTCATCTGCTTCACCGCCGC
The DNA here is from genome assembly GCA_964449665.1 of uncultured Solibacteraceae bacterium. Taxonomy (GTDB): domain Bacteria; phylum Acidobacteriota; class Terriglobia; order Bryobacterales; family Bryobacteraceae; genus JAFLBB01. The sequence continues at coordinate 4,602 of CAYUZM010000160.1, read as the reverse complement.
CGCCGACAAATACCGCTTGCCTTTCCACTCGCCCTCGTTCAGCATCATGCGCGCAAACTTGGAATAGTCCTCGGCGGTCGAAAACAACCCGCCATTCCCCAGCGCCGGCCGGTCGCGCCGCAGAACCTGCTCGCGGCTGAATCGCCCGCTCGACACCTCTACCAGCTTCCCGTTCTCCACCTGGCTCGGCCGCACCCAGCGTGTGAGCTGCTTCTCGTTGGGATAGAACGTCGTGCTCTTCATGCCCAACGGCCCGAGCAACCGCCGGTCGAGAAAATCGGCGAAACTCATCCCGCTCACCACTTCCACCACACGGCACAATCCGTTGATCCCAGACTGGCAATACTTCCACGCGCTGCCCGGCGCGAACGACACCGGCTTCGACGCAAACGCCGGTATCAAATCGGCCAGCGTCTTGGCCGCCGCGCTTTCATCGGCCGTCGCCTCGCCCATGCCCGAGGTGTGCGTCATCATGTGTTTCAACGTGACGTGCGCGGCCGCGCCATCAGCCAGCTTCAATTGCCCCAGCTCCGGAATGTACTTCGCCACCGGATCGTCCACCGACAGCTTGCCTTCGTCCTGCAGCATCATGACCGCGCCGCCCGTCACCGGCTTGCTCATCGACGCAATGGCGAAAATCGCGTCCTTGCGCATCGGAATCTGCTTCGCAACATCGGCATGTCCCTGCGCAAGGAAATGCGAAATGCCCGTCCGCGTCGCCACCAACGTCACCACGCCCGGAATCTCGTCCGCATCAATCAACGCCTGCAATCCCCGCTCGATCGATTGTGTCTTCCCTACCGTCGCCGCACGCAAAGCCGGCAGCGCGGCCGCAACGGGAATCGTGGAAACAAAACTTCGCCGTGAAAACATGCCCGCAATTCTATCGGAATTTCGCGTCCGGGCTTCGGTCCATAACACCCACAACGCGTGCCCGCGACACCTACCCCCAACAGGGGCCCACTATGCCGGGCTGTAGCCGTCTGCTTTGTGCACCCTCAACGCCGCCGCCGCATTCAGGTCAGCCAGCAACAACAGCACAGCGCGCAAGCCTAGCGCCAACCCGAGCATTTCAACCACCTCTTCCACCAGCGTATACCACGCAAACACCGCGCCCTCGGCTCCATATTGCACCAGGGCCGAGCTGCCCAGCATCTCGACACCCACCGCGCCGCCGAGATAGCATCCTGCCGCGGCAAACAACCTCGGCGCATGCGCCCGCGGCAATCGGAACAGAAACCGGGCATACAGGATTGCAATCACGAGTAGTCCGATCAGCGCCGGAATCGTCCACGCCAAATAGAACATCGGGGGCAGTTGGATGCCCTGCGATTTCAAAATTTCCCGCAGCACGATCAATCGTTCGTGCATCCCGCTCACCTCGTCACACGACATCGCCACGACGAGGATCCCCAACCCCCACCATTCGCGTTTCTCGCTGGCCGCGCTCTGCGCAATCCACATCATCCCAATCGCAATCGCCAATAGCAGCAGCGAAGCGACCCATGTCCCGAATGAATTCTCGGCGTCCAAATTGAGAACCGAGAGGAGCCCGATCCCCCTCACATAACCCGCATGCCGGTAAAGATAGGTGTAAACAATATGGCCCGCCGCCAAAGCCGCAATGAGAAACATCGTTCGGCGGAAAATCGTGTCGGCATCGAGTCCGATCAGAGCTGGTGTAACCGGATTTTCAAATTGCATTCGGTCCAGTATCGCAGTGGGTGTGTGCTTGTCCAAATAAAACGCCGGTTCCGGTGGCGCCAAATTCACAAACCACACCGAATAACGCGCGCGACTCACGGCTGAATCGCATAGAAGCCGGCGGCTACAGTACTGCTGGTCAAATTGGTGCCGTACGCAATCGCCTTCACCGTGCTCGTGGCGCTAACTGCGATTGGGCCGGCATACACGGTTCCCGTCGTTGCCGTCGGCGTGCTTCCGTCAGTTGTGTACCGAATGGACACTCCAGGTGTCGCCGAACTGATCGTAACCGTCTGTGCCGAAGAATATGTGCCCGGAACAGGGCTGAATATTGGCGTCGCGGCAGCTCCTGGCACAGTTAATGTCAACGGAAGCGTCGCGTTTGATTGGGGACCCGTGGCGGTTACAGTCATCGAATAGATGCCGGTCGCAGCAGTCGCCCCCGGCCTCACAGCCAGGTAAGTCGGTCCTTGGTCGTCGACCGGAGTCGGTTGGAAACTTGCTGTCGTGGCCGCCGGAACGCCGCTAATCGAGAACGCCACTTGGCCCCGGAATCCACCGATCGGCGTCACGTTGACCACGTAGATACCCTTCTTGTTCGGTTGAACCGCCAGGGAAGCCGCGTCCGCCGCGATCGCGAAGTTCGCAGCCGTATTCTCAAACTGCGTCGCGAGCAACGGCTGCGTCTGGAATAACGCGGCTTTCCGAAGGGGACCGCTCCCACAGGCGCCATCCACATCCACTTGGTACGGTCCGTTGAGATTGCTCCTCCTTATCCCTGGACCGTTCAGTGCCACAGCCTGGGTATTGTTGCCGACATTCAAGTGCGTCATGGCCGTATCCGATTCCACCGTTGTTCCCTGCGCGTTTCGCAGCCGCACACTCCAGGTACAGTTCGTTTCCTCCGCTGAATACACACCGAACTCGATCCGCAATGTCTCAAATCCCGTCACGCCGTTCGCATCGACGCCGACCGCCGCGTTGCCTGCGCCAGTAAAATAGAAGGGTCCGCGGTCGAAGGAAGATAGAAGGTGAGCTCCAGTAGTTCCGGCATCTTTCTTTTGATCTGCAACTACTTCCCCGCTGGCGGACTTCAAATACAAAGTCGAGCTCTTCACAGTCCACGGACCATTCGCCGTCAATGCTCCAACTATGCGGCTGGCCGGTATCGAAATGTTAATAGTATTGGAACCGGTCGTGAGCGCACCTGTTCCAACCCCTTGCACCACTTTCTGGTTCGAGTCCTGGAGGTTCACATGAAGGGAGTAGTCACCGGCTGTCTGCACCGAAACGTTCGCGAGAAGGTCGAGGCGGTCTGAGAGGTTGTTTCCATCGAGATCAGCGACGGAATCCTGGAAAGAGGTGATGGAAGCACTGGCGGCCGCCACTGAGAAAGTGGTGCTGGCGTGGCGTAGGAACGCCACACCTCCAACGGTACCGGCGATCCGCGCGACGGCAGTATACTCGCCGGCGCCAAGCGGGACGAACGACGCGTTGTAGACACCATCATTTGGCGTCGTGTCACCTGGTCCCGAATCAGCCAACGTCACCGAAGCAACAGCGCCATCGGCACCGATCTCCCATTGCAACATAGACGGAGAAAAAGTAGCCGACGTAGGCATCTCTATCGTGAATGTATCCTGGCTCGTAACCGTAGCGCTCCCGGCAACGTTACCGAATACAAGCCGCGCATCCACGACACTCAGATCCGGCGATGTACTCCTTGCAATAGCTACCACCATTTGCGCTGCCGCGCCTGAATTGGAAACGCTCGCTTTGTATACATATCGTGTCCTGCCGCTACCGCCGCTCGTGGAACTCTGCAGTGCGTAAGAACCCATGCTCGCCTGCCCAGACAGCGATACGACACGCGCAATCTCAGCCGTGACGGCCGCCCCCGCCACCGGAGTGATTCCATCGAAAACGAGCCCCGAGAGAGCAACCGTATCCCCAGTTCGAAAGAGGGCGCCGCCCGCCGTCATTCCAGCCCGGATTCGCGAAGCCGAGTAGTAGCTGACATAGATTCCCGTCTGCGATGAAATTGCTGTCGAATCCGACCTGATCTGGTACGTCCCCGATGCTTGTCCCTCCGGAATATGGATCACGGTGTGGGTTCCCTGTGTCACGAGGGGGATGCTCAATACCGAAGCATCCTGTGCGCCGACAGTGTATGTGTCGAAGGAATACCCCAGCGACGTCGCGTTCGACGATGTCACGGTGACACTTCCCGGAGTGAGAAGAGAGACAATCAAGCCTGGATTGGTCGCAAGCACGTCTATGACAGCCTTACCAGTGGGACTGGAATCATGAACGATGTCTACCGTTGTCGTCGTGGTAGATGGCGGCGCCAGAGCGACAACCTGTTGTAGGTTAAGAAGAGCCACTTGCGACTGGGATTGGGATAATATTTGGCCCTCCATTCCAACGGAAGCAAGAAAGAGAAGGAGCACGGAGTTAGTCGTTAGCCAGAGTTTCATTTTATCTCTCGTTTATTAACCCGCTCGTTACAAATACTACTGGGGAAAGACAACAAGCAGACATTTCTGATGAAACGGCGATCGTGCGTCCACGGTTAAGAGTAGATAGCGATCGCCTAGCCACTCTAGGGCGCCGAGCGTGAGTTGGTCCGACCATCTAGTCTTTGCGATGAAAACGCGGAGTCCATCCGTCGTATCGAAAACCTCGAAATAGGAAGCGCCTTTCGAAGGCGTCCCGCGCGCGAACGGCCCCGAACCTCTGCCGATGCGGGTCCAGTATCCGTCGTCGTGACTATAGAGGACCAGCCATCGGCCTCCCGGCGAAGTTGCCGCCTGCCGCCAGAACTGGCCCTGCCGTTGGTATTTGCGGCCTTGAAACGACAGCCCTATTTCATCTTCGCGGCGCAACGCAATGTACTGC
>CAYUZM010000159.1:0-9428 GCA_964449665.1 uncultured Solibacteraceae bacterium | reverse complement strand
GCCGCCATTCGAGTGGAACTGGTTCGCCCCCTCTAAGTCGAAACTGCCCGGTGCCCGGCTGCCTGCGCTCGCGGGCGAGCCGATCCGCATCTCCTATCGTTCGCCGCTTCTGGTGCGGCGCGGCGTGCTCGTCCGCCGCGGCGGCGAGCCAATGTACGCGGCGAGCTATTTGCGCTGGCGTTCGATGGTGCTCGACGGCTATTTGCGCGGCCACCCCAGGGAGTGGCGGCGCATCTTTGTGCACGAACTCTTCCACTTCGCGTGGGTCCGCCTGGGGAACCCCGCGCGCGATGGTTGGCGTGCGCTTCTGGCCCGTGAATTGCACCAGCGCGCCCGCGGCGAGTTGGGCTGGAGCTCCGAATGGCGGAAGAAAACTCTCACCCCAGTGGATATCGTCAACGGCAGCCGGCGCTAGAAGGACTACGCCTGCGAGTCGTTCTGCGACACGGCCGCGTGGCTCTATGCCGGGCTCGAACGCCACGACGAATTCACGCTTTCCCGCACGTGGAGGGAACCTCGCCGCCGCTGGTTCATCCAACAATTTGGGGATCGCGCCGTTCCCCTATAGACTAGGGAGAAGGAGACACCCTTGACGCGCGTACCTTTCGCCACCGCACTGGCACTGATCATCCTGGCCGGATGCTCCTACGCTCCGCCCAGCCGCGCCGCCATCAAGCCGGCCGCCAAGCGCAATCCCGCTCCCACCTTCACCTTGAAGGACTCCCAGGGCAAGAGCTTCCATCTCGCCGACTACAAAGGCAAGGTGGTGCTCCTGAATTTCTGGGCCACGTGGTGCGGTCCGTGCAAACTCGAGATTCCGTGGTTTGTCGAGTTCGAGAAGAGTTACGCCGCCAAAGGGTTCGCCGTCCTGGGCGTTTCCATGGACGAGGAAGGCTGGGAGGTGGTGAAGCCTTACCTCGAGCGCGCGAAAGTCAACTACCGCATGGCCATCGGAAACGACATGATGGCGCAACAGTACGGCGGCGTCGAATCGCTGCCGACTTCATTTCTGATCGACCGCGACGGCAAGATCGCGGCCGTCCATATCGGACTGGTGAGCAAAGGTGACTATCAAAGAGACATTGAGCATCTGCTCGGCGCGGCCAAACAAAGCGTGGCTAAACCTCGCGTTCCTGTTGTTCCCGCTGCCGCTGTTCGCGCAGTTCAGTAGCATCCTCACGGTGCAGGCGCCGCCGCCCATGGCGATGAAGACTGGCGTCGAAACGCCGGTGAAGCTGCACGTCAAGTTGAACACCGGCTACCACGTCAATTCGAATAAACCGGCCGACGAGTACCTCATCCCGCTTAAGCTCACTTGGACTCCGGAACCCCTTACCGTGTCCTCAATCACCTTTCCGCAGCCGAAGATGGAGAAATACGCGTTTAGCGAAAAACCGCTGAGCGTCTACACGGGCGACTTCGACATCGTCACCAAGTTCGTCGCTCCCACCGGCTCCCCCAAAGGCGAAAAGACCATCACCGGCAAATTGCGCTACCAGGCCTGCAGCATGACCGCCTGTTATCCACCGCGCACCGCTGAAGTGAAGATCGTCGTCAACGTCTACTGAGTGCCGCCGTGCGCCGACTCCTCATCCGGCCAGGAGCCTTGGGCGACCTCATCGTTTCGCTGCCCGCGCTCGAAGCGCTGCGAACGGACTACACCGAAGTGTGGACCGCTGCCGCCCATGCGCCGTTGATTCGCTTCGCCCATCGTGTTCGCGCCATCTCCGCCACCGGGCTCGACCTGCTCGAACTCTGGCGCGCACCGGCGTCGCTTCGTCGTGAACTCGCCCCATTCGACTCCATCGTGAGCTGGTACGGCGGCTCGCGCGACGAGTTCCGCGATGCCGTCAACGGCTTGCCTTTCCACTTCTTCCCCGCTCTGCCCTCCGCGGGTTCATTGCACGCCACCGAGTTCTACGCGTTGCAGGCCGAATCGCTCGGCGCGCAAGTCGCCAGCCGCGTCCCTCGCCTGGATACACCGCGGACTCCGTCGATGCCCTACGCGGCCATCCACCCGTTCTCCGGCAGCGCGAAAAAGAACTGGCCGCTCGATCGCTACATCGAACTCGCCTCCCGCCTCGAACTGCCCGCCGCATTCACAGCGGGCCCCGAGGAGTCCCTGCCCGCCGGTATGGCGACGCGGCGGTTCGACGATCTCTGGGACCTCGCAACATGGCTCGCCAACGCCGCCTATTTCATCGGCAATGACAGTGGCCCAACCCATCTCGCCGCCGCCGTGGGCGCGCCTACACTGGCGATCTTCGGCCCGAGCAATCCGCTCGTCTGGGCTCCGCCCGCCGCGCGCGTCGTTCGCGCGGAACAGGCTGGGCAATGGCCCACCGTGGAAGCCGTGCTGGCCACTCTTGTAGAATTGCGTCGATGCAACGAAGAGACCTTCTTACCGCCGCGTGCGGAACCACGCTCGGCGGCTGGCTAACCAGGCGGGCGCTGGGAGCCACCGCGCTCACCCGCACCATCTCGGGCACGGGCGTGGCCGGTTACACGAATGACGGCGGAAAAGCGGACGCGGCCCAGATCAACAATCCCTATGGGTTGACGACCGGTCCGGATGGGGCCCTCTACGTCTGCGAAATCGGCAACCACGCCATTCGCCGCGTCGACCTCAAGCGCGGCACCATCTCCACCGTCGCGGGCACCGGCAAGAAGGGATACTCGGGCGATGGCGGTCCCGCCACGCAAGCTCTCTGCAATGAACCTTACGAAGTCCGCTTCGATCGCGCCGGCAACATGTATTGGGTCGAAATGCCGAACCATGTAGTGCGCCGCATGGACAAGGCAACGAAGATCGTCACCACCGTCGCGGGCACCGGCACGGCAGGGTTTTCCGGTGACGGGGGCCCCGCTGTGAAAGCGCAACTTGCGCAACCTCACTCCATCGCATTCGACCCCGCCGGCCGCATCATGATCTGCGACATCCGCAACCATCGTGTGCGCCGCGTCGATCTCAAGACCGGCCTCATCGAAACATTCCTGGGTACTGGCGCGCAAGGGACGACTCCGGATGGAGCTCCCATCGCGGGCACGCCGATCAATGGCCCGCGCGCCATCGATCTGGATCCGAAGGGCAACCTCTACCTTGTCTTGCGCGAAGGCAACAAGGTTTTCCGCGTCGATCCCAAGGCCGGCATTTATCACCACCTGGCAGGCACCGGCGCGAAGGGCTATTCGGGGGACGGCGGTCCCGCCACCGCCGCGCAACTGAACGGGCCCAAAGGCATCGCATGGTCGCCTGAAGGCAGCGCCGTCATCGCCGATACCGAAAACCACGCCATCCGCCGCATTGACCTCAAGACCGGCGTGATCACCACGCTCATCGGCACCGGAGCCCGCGGCGACGGCCCCGATGGCGACCCTCTCCAATGCAAGACCGCCCGCCCGCACGGCGTCTTCATCGACCGCGCGGCGAATCTCTACGTCGGTGACAGCGAAGCGCACCGCGTGCGTCTGCTTCGCCTGCGATAATGCGCACGGCGGCACGTCTCCGCTTCGCTATGTCTGTGTTAGATTAAGCAAACCGGACACACCATGAGCGAGGAGCCCAAAGAGCCTAACGAGGAGTCCGTCTCCGGCGAAACCGTCGTACCGGCATCCGAGGAACAGACCCCCGAAGAAAAGGCCACCAACGGGGAGATTACGCGCCTGCTCGGGGCCTGGAACACCGGCGACGCGCATGCATTTCACAATCTGATGCCACTGGCGTATCCGCAGTTGCGCCAGATTGCGGGCGCCTATCTCAGCCGCGAACGGCCCGGCCACACGTTGCAGGCCACCGCCCTTGTGAACGAGCTCTATCTGCGGCTCATTCACCAGCGCAAAGCGGAGTGGAAAGACCGCAACCACTTTTTCACCTTCGCCGCCAAATTGATGCGCATGATTCTGGCCGACTACGCGCGCAATAGCCAGGCACAGAAGCGCGGCGGAAACGTGCAGCACGTGCCGCTGAGCGAAGATTTGCCATGGCTCAATATGAACGGCCCCGAAGCGATCGAACTTGACCGCGCGCTCAAGGAACTGGGTTCCATCGATCCGCGCATGGTGCGCGTGATTGAACTGCATCACATGCTCGGCTGCACGGCCAATGAAACCGCTGAGGTGCTGCAGGTTTCCAAATCCACGGTGGACCGCGACATCCGCTTCGTGAAGGCATGGCTCTGGCGGCGCCTGCGCTCGGGCGAAGCGATGCCGCCGGAATAGCGATCCCGAAACGGCCAGCGATGGATTGGCATACCGTTCAAGAGGTCTACCACCTGGCCATGGAGTTGCCGGCTGAATGGCGCGACGGATTCGTGCGGGAAAAGTGCGCGCATGATGCGGAACTCCTGCGGGAAGTGCTCTCGCTGGTTACCGCTTACGATGAGCAGGAAACTTTCACGCCACCGCCACCCGAAGAGCCCTCCCGCTCGGGCGAGCGCATCGGCGCATGGAATCTGGTTCGGCTGGTGGGCCGCGGCGGTATGGGCGCCGTGTACGAAGCCGAACGCGCCGAAGGCGGATTCCATCAACGCGCCGCGTTGAAACTTCTCAATCCCGCGCTTGCCGCACCCATGTTCGCCGAGCGCTTCCAGCAGGAACGCCAGATCCTGGCCGGTTTGAACCATCCCTTCATCACCCAGTTAATTGACGGCGGACTGACACGGCTACAGGAGCCGTACTTGGTGATGGAATTCGTGCGCGGCGTACAACTCGACGAGTTCGCCGCCAAGAACCAACTCAGCATACAAAGCCGTGTCGAGTTGTTCCGGAAAATCTGTTCCGCCGTCGACTACGCCCATCGTCACCTCGTTGTGCATCGCGACTTGAAGCCAGAAAACATCGTCGTGCAGGAAGACGGCACGCCGAAGCTGCTCGATTTTGGGACAGCAAAGCTGGTGAGCCAGAATATGCAGTCAACGCCGGGCAAGGTGACCCGCCACGGCATGCACACATTTACGCCGGAATACGCAAGTCCGGAACAGGTATTGGGAAAACCTGTCTCCACGGCCTCGGATATCTATTCGCTGGGCGTCGTGCTGTTCGAATTGCTCACCGGCACATTGCCTTACAAGCTGGCTGATTACACGATGTCGGAAATGATCAAGGTAATCTGCGAAGGAGAGCCGCCGCTGCCGTCGCGCATGGCGCCGCATGCGGGAATCGACATCGATCTCGACGCCATCGTGAGCCTGGCCATGCGTAAGGACCCGGCCGAGCGCTATCGAAATGTCGACGCCCTCGCCGCCGATCTGACAGCCTGGACCAAAGGCCTGCCCGTCACCGCCCGCCGGCCCACCACCGGTTACCGGCTCGGCAAATTCATCCGGCGAAACCGCGCGCTCACGGCCGCGATCGCGGCGGCGGCGCTCGCTCTGGTGGGGGGCGTGGCCGGCGTTGCTTGGCAAGCCCGCGTTGCGCGCATCGAGCGCGACCGCGCGCAGGCCCGCTTTCAGGACGTGCGGCGGCTCACCAACACGTTGCTCTTCGATCTCAACGACGCCGTGGCGCAATTGCCCGGCTCCACCGACGCACGAAAGCTCATCGTTTCGCGCGGGCTGGCGCAACTCGACGCCCTGGCTGCGGACGCAAGCGACGATTCCACGCTTCGCCAGGAACTCATCGACGCCTATCTGAAGTTCGGCACGCTCCAAGGCAATCCCTATGAACAGAATCTCGGCGATCCCGAAGGCGCCTTAAAGAGCTACCGGAAGGCCGAGCAGTTAGCGAAATCGCTGCCCGATCAGCGACTGCGCGACTACATGGCAGGCCAGGCGCTTCAACTCAATGCCGAAGTGCTGTTCATGATGGGCCGCACGCAGGAGGGCGTAAAACTCGCTGTCGATGGGTGCCGCATGCAAGCCGATGGCGCGCGCACGGCCACCGAAATCGCACAAGCCGCCTCCTGCTATGACAGCCTCTCCGATCAGTATGGGCAGGTTGGCACGGCCAGTCTGGGTGACCGCAAGAAGGCGGCGGAGGCCTTGGAGCACGCGCGCAAGCTCAATGCCAAGGGTCTTCAAATGGAGCCGCGCCACATTCGTCTGCTGCGCGGCCGGGCCATTCTCTTCCTGAAGTCGGGAACCGCGGTTCGCGACGGGCAGCCGCTCGTCGCGCTGGGCTATTTCGAGCAAGCCTTGAAGGCGCTCGATGCGATGCCCGCCGATGAGCGCGCCAGCCTGCGCGGCAAACGCCTGCGCACCTACATCATCGCCCACCGCGGCAGGGCCCACATCGAAGCGAAACAATACGACCGCGCACTACGCGACCTGGAGGCCGCGCGCGATTACTATGAACCTTTGGCGCGGCTCGATCCAAAGAACGCCCAGGCGCAAATGGATCTCGCCGTGCAAATTAACATGGCCGGAAACACGCGCGAACAGATGGGTGACGTGAAGGGAGCGCTTGCCGACTACCGCCGCGTGGAACAGTTGATCGAACCCTTCATCGCCGCGGGCCAAGCCCCAGTGAGCATGGCCGGCGCACATGCGGAATTGCTCGTTCGCATTGCATCCCTGACGAAATCAAACGCCGCCGCCGCAAAGGGCCTCCAATCGGCGCGTTCGCTCGCCGATTCCCCCGACGCCCAGCTTCAGGATTACGACCGCGTCGTCCGGCTGCTGCTGTGGTTTCCGCCGGGACCGCTGCGCGATCCCGCTGCCGCCCTCGCCTATGCGCGCAAGTGCATCGAAACGGCCGGTGGCGCCTCGCCCGACGCTTGGCTGCTGCTGGCCAAGGCGCTCGATGCCAACGGCCGCAAGGAAGAGTCGCGTGAGGCCGCGCGCACGGGACTGGCACTCCTGCCCAAGGATTTTTCCGCCACGCGCGAACAACTGGAAGCCTTGGCCAAATGAAATCCCGCATCGCCCTGTTCACCCTTGCGCTCATCGCCTACGGCGCGGGCATCGGTTGGGGCATCCCGGAAACCGAACCGCGTGAACGCCCCGAATCCTGGGCCACCGACGAATTGGCGCCCGCCGGCCTGCTGGAGGAGATCGCCAACACGATCTACTTTCGTTCCGGAGTCTACAATCCTAAATACCCATTCTTCGGCTACGTCATCCAAGGGATTCCCACGCTGCCGTACTATGTAGCAACCGCGGGGCTCGATACGGGCAAAGCTCGAACACTGGCAGTTGCCCGTCCCATCGCGTTCCTGGCGCGAGCGACCACAGTGTTGTTGGCCGCCGGTCTTTGCCTCGTAGCCTGGGAGACGGCAGCCGTGCTCTGGGGTGCAAGCGCCGGTTGGATCGCAGGCGTGCTCACGTTCCTCTTTCCGCCGATGTTCTACTACGGCCGCACGACCAACGTCGATGGCCCGGCACTGTTCTTCACCGCCGTTGCATTGTGGCAGTTCGCGCGCATTCTCGTGAATGGCATGGCGGGCTCCTCGGCCCGATGGCTGGCCATCAGCGCCGCGCTGGCGATCGCCACCAAGGACCCCTCGTTTGGCGCTCTTGTCCCGGCCGGCGTGGTCGTCGTCATACTCGAATGGCGGCGCAATCGCGCGCTCTTGTTGCGAACGGGGCTCCTCTCGGCCGCGGTGTATCTGCTTGCAAGCGGGCTTCTCATCAATCCCGACCGCTACTGGAAGCACATTCACTTCATCCGCCACGGTTCCACGCGGCACTATGGAATCTACTACGGCAGCACACGCCCCTACTCCGAAGTTCTGGCCACAACGGCCAGCTACGTTCTGGAGCATCTCGGCATTGCGCTTGCGCTTCTCATTTGCGCGGGCATTGCAATCTGTCTGCGTGACCACCGCAAGTTGCTGCTGTGGTTGATTCCCGCTGCCGGCATCATCTGCCTGACGATCCTGCCCGTGCGTTTCGTGATCTACCGCTTCCCGATGGTGACCAGCTATGCCCTGCTGTTCTTCGCCACGCTCGCGATTCTGCACGCGTCGCAGTGGCGCAAGTTCGCCGGGGTCGCCCTGCTTTCTCTGGTGTGCGCGCGGCAAGCCTCGCAAGCTGTCGACATCACCTGGCTGATGTGGCACGATGCCCGCTACGACATAGGCGCCTGGTTTGCGCGGAACGCCCGCCCCGGTGAACGCATCGGCTACTACGGCACCGAGCCAAACAAGCTCCCCTTCACCGATCCGGCCATTGGCCTCGAGCCTGGACCGTCGTCGTTGCCTGTGGCGAATGGTCCCGAGTTCCTGATCGTGGAACCGTATCAAGGCTACGAAGTGGTGCACGAATACAACCTGCCGGACGCTACCTATCAGGCCATGCGGTCCGGACAATCCGGCTACCGCCAGGTGCTGGGACTTCGCGCGGAACCGCTCCTGGGTTACCGGCCGCGCCTTGCCATCCGCCCGCCGGTGAAAGTCTTCGTGAGAGACGACAAACTCGCAACGCTCGCCGACCCAACTCCGCGCATTACCGTTCCCGATTGATCAGCCGGCCGCTTCAGCCTCGCCAATCTTGCCCCGAACGAGTTCGAGAAAAGCGCGCGCCGCGTGGCTCAATCCGCGCTTGGCCGGATAGACCAGCCGGATCTTGCGCTCCACATGATGCAACTCCGGCACGCGAACCTCACGCAACAGCCCCGATTCGATCTCCTGTTCCACGCACATGCGCGGCAGGAAAGCGACGCCTTCACCGCGCTGCACCATGCGGCGGATCGTTTCCACGGTGGGCATCTCGACATCCATGTTCAGCGGCACGCGATGGCGCTGGAACTCCTTCAGCACAATCTCGCGATAGGGAGACGCAACGTTGTGGGCGATGAAGGTTTCCATGCCCAATTCGGTGATGCTCACCTGCTCGTGCTCGGCGAAGCGATGCTGCGGACTGACGACAAACGCCAGGTGGTCCGTATAAATGACGTGCGATTCCAGGCGCGTGTCGGCGGGATCGAAGCTGATCACGCCCAACTCCAGATCGCCATCCACCAACTGCCCCGGAATCCGGCTCGAGAGACTGCGCCTCACCTCCACCTTCACCCGCGGGTAGAGGTGCCGGTACCGCTCGATGTGGAGCATCAGGTAGAGCGATGTCGATTCATTTGCTCCGATCGTAAGGCGCCCCGCTGAGTTGTCGCGCAATTCGGAGAGCGCGGTCGACATCTCCCGTTCCAGATTCTCGAACCGCCGCGCATACTCGAGAACAATGCGGCCCGCGTCGGTGAGCAGCAGATCCTTGGCCGACCGGTCGATCAGTTTCTCGTCGAGTTCCGCCTCCAGGCGTTGCACGGCGAGTGAGATCGCAGGTTGAGTGCGTGACATCCGGTCGGCGGCGCGCGAGAAACTTTTCTCGCTGGCCACGGCCAAAAAGACTTTGAGAGGATGGAGCTCCATTCGAATCTCTAATTTTATATGATTGGGCGATAAACATGTTAAATCAGCCATATCGATGGACCCGCCGGGGCCTCCTCGCCGCAATCTCGGTAGGTTCTCTCCGCCCCCAGTCGATTCCCGTGCGGGC
>CAYUZM010000158.1:0-9433 GCA_964449665.1 uncultured Solibacteraceae bacterium | reverse complement strand
TGAATTGGTCATGGCGTGACTATATTGTAGCGCCCGCCACGCGCGCCTAGCACGCACCGTAACCCTGATTCTGTTGCGGTTGGAGGCGGTGCGTGCTATCTTGGGAAGGCTGTCCTTTCACTGCGGGCGCGTAGCTCAATTGGCAGAGCAACTGACTCTTAATCAGTAGGTTGAAGGTTCGATTCCCTCCGCGCTCACCACTCAAAATAAAGCACTTAGCGGGAATAGCATCTCAGTCCGGGGGATACTGCAGGGGATACTTCCCGCAAACCGACCCCCCTCTTGCATTCCGCCCGCCCCCTGCCCCATACTCAACAGCGAAGCCCCGAACCGTTAGCAGCGGCGCGGGGCCTCTATTCCACAGCACGGAGTACACCGCGCGATGGCCTGCACTGCATTTTCCCACACCACCACGCGGCTGCTCCATTCAAAAGGAGAGCCAAAATGTCCACACCAACGAAGCGCCGCAAGCAAGCGGCCACGCTGAACAAAGTCGAAGCCGCCCCGCCCATCGTGGAGGCCGCGCCGCCCAAGCCTGAACCCGGACCGTCGCGAATCGGCATTGAATGGGGAACGCCAGAGTACAAGGACTGGACGCACAAGATGGGCGAGGTGGTGACGGGAATCAACCGCGCGCGCATAGCCATGCGTCTCCAGCAGAAAATCGAAAGCTGGATCGAATTCACCGCGACCGCAGCCGAGATGGAATTCCTCACTGGGATCTTCGACGATGCGTGTGGTGATTGGGGGTCTTACCCGATGAGTTTCACTTGCGCTTTGTTGGACGAGTTGCCCCGTGAACTGCTTGCCGACGCGTTCCCTGCTGAGGAAAAGGAGTGGCTCAGTTGGCGCGAGCGGATGGAAATAGAATTTCGGGCGAAGAAGGCCACGAGCGCCGCCTAACCTCTGCCCCACCACCCACGGCCCCCGCTTCGACGGGGGCTTTTTCGTTCCCCGCTGAGTAAGCCACCTTACACAACATTTCCCGGCCCCTTCGTGGCTTCGCCGCGTGATAGCGTCTACAGCGGAGAACGGTTTCCGCCGATCAAGTGCGAACCGGAGGGATTCATGAGCAAGTTGTTGCTTTCACTCGCGCTCTTTGTGGCCGCTGCGCAGGGCGCACCGCTGGTGCTGTCTTTTGGTCCTGGTTCGTCGCTGGACCTCGACGATGGACATGGCCTTCAAACACCCGGCATATGCACGAATATCGGCAACCCGTGTATCGGCTCCGACGGTACTCCCTTCGGCGGCTTCCTTAGTCCACCCTGGGACGGGCGGAGCATTATGGCAGTAGAAGGTCTAGCGGCCTTCGGATCAAGCAGCTTCATCCTCGACCTGCATTTCTATGGATTTGTCGAAATTGTTTGCATGGACGATACCTGTGCTGGGGAAGCGCCAAGCGAGGTGTACGCTTCAGCGTCGGTTGCTGGCAATATCAACCTCATGGTTGACGTGCCCCGTCCTGGTATCTTGTCGTTTGACAAATTCGTTGATGGCCAGTTTGTGAACAGGGAACTACGGAGCGCCTCAGCAGGGGTATAACAGCTTGCGGAAGTCGGAGATGGTATCGGCACGACCGTAACGCTGAAAACTCTCGGGAGGATCGATATCGACGAACGCCGCACCGTCGAACTCCGTAACATCCAACTCACACCCGAGCCCGGTTCGCTATGGCTGGTCGGTGCCGCCCTCGCCCTACTGCCCCTGTCGCGATTCCGCCGTCACTGACATTCGTAGCTCGCCTGCACGTAGGGCGCGGCGCTGTAGCCGGTGCCGACGAGCTTCAATGAACTGAACACGCCCGCCGTCGCCGCTTCCGTGTGCGCGAGATCCGAGCACGACGAAGTTCCGTCCGCCACCACGCAGGTAACCGCCGAATCGCCCGCACCGTTGCGTATTGTTATGCTCAACGTGCCGCCCGACAAGTTCGTAGCTGCGCCGGTTGAGTTCGTCGTCCTCACGCGCAACGCGCCGAGCGTGCAATTGCGCGGGATTTGGAATTGCGCGCGGCCTTCGTTGGAGTTCAGCGTTGCGCCGATACAATAGTTCGTCGCGCTCGCCCCCGCTGTGGTGGGACTGACGCAATTGAACAGGAAGCCCGCGCCGCCGCTTCCTGCCGGATCGCACGTCAACGTTCCATCCGCCGCGATGTCGGTGACAACTTCGCCGGGTTCGCACGGGTCTGGGTTGGCCGCAAGCGCCTGCGCGGTCGTGGCCGCGATTGTGCCGCCCCCGGTCGTGCCCAGCGATGCGCCGGTGCCGATAACCATGGCCGCGCCCGTGTTGGTGCCGCCAGTGAGCGCGGAGAATGCCGCGCTCGCACTAATCGTTGCCCATGTGTTCAGCGTAGGGCAGTGCTTGAACGTGCCCAGGTCGGTGCGGTAGATGAACTGGCCCACCTTGCACGTGCCGGGGTCGGCGGTCACAAGCCGGAAGGGAATTGTCGAGATTGCCGCGCCGTGGTCAACGGTCTGGCCGCGTTGCGCCACGCCCCCGTAAGTGGGCTGCGCGGCTAGCGCCATTGGGAAGAGACTGCAGGCAATCAAAAGAGAGATTCGATATCGCATGAGACGGTCCTCTGTTCATTCAACAAATGGGGCGCGAGAAAGGAGTCGAATCGCGCCCCGCAACCACGCCGCCTTCGCACGGCGCGGAGTTCTGTTAGGCGGCCCAGTCCACGTCACTCAGGACCGCGATGCTTTCGGCGTGGCGCACGACCAAATCATGCTGCGCGATGACTCGCACAACGGTCTGATCCTTGGAGAATGCACTCACAACTGAGGTCCCATCGAAGTAAGCCGCTTCGCTCGAAACGTCGATCACAAAGCCGCCCTCCATCTCGCCGATCACAACATCGGCGAAGTCCACGAGATAGATTTCGCTCTCGTCCGTATCGGTCACGGCAAGGTTGATCGGAATGGAGGTTGTCGAGGCGAATGGGAAGCCGCGCAGACGGCCCTGCGCCATTTCGGGGTACACGAGCAATCCGTTGCTGTCCCGAAGGTCCATGAGGAAAATCTGCGTGCGAGGCGACATCAGCCAGCCAGGGCGCAGCATCCGCACGTTGGCGTTCAACAGCGCCGCCATCAATCGCCCGAGGTCGGTGTGGGTGTTGGCAGTGCTCACCGTGGCGTTGACGTTCAGCACATTCGCGGTGGGAGCCCAATACCGCAGGCCCTTCGGCCCGTTGCCGGTGCCGAGGCCGCGAATGAAGTTTGAATCTTCCGTTACCGCGATTGCCCGGATGAGATCGTCGCGTACAAGGCCATCGGCACTCGCGCCGCCGAAGCGGATGAGGTCATTCGAAATTGGCACGAGCGCGGCCAGTTTGCGCACGGTGAGTTTGACTTGGCCGAAAGTTTCTTCGGTCACGCCCACATTGCTGTTCTCGCCGATGTAGCTTGCCGTGGCCCCCGAGGTCAACTTCGGCAACGAAAAATTGCCGTTGCTCATCGTGATCGACGTTGCGCCCATGCGCCGGACCACACTGGCGGGCCGAAGCAATTCGATCACCTCGCGGCTCAAGGCATCCGGCACCGTGAATCCGCCGGCCGATCCGGAGCCCGCGGCCAGCGCCTTGGACACTTGGCTATCGCCGAAGGTCCGCTCTGCCCATTGCGCAGCGCTGAAGTTGTCGCCCTTCGTTGCCGCCAGCGCCCGCACCATGCGGGCAACGCCGATACCAAGACTGGGATTCTCAATGAGCGGAGAGCGGTAGGTGGGCGAGGAACCGTGTGCGGCCTCCATCAACTCACGTTGGCCCTTCACCACCGCGATGGTTTCGTCCATCCCGCGAATCTTCTCCATGAGGCCATCGAAGTCTTTGGCCTCCGCGCTCGATAGCGCGCGGCCTTCGGCCATCGCCTTCGCGTTGATCGCGCTCGCTGTTTGCAGATAACTCTCGCGCTTCTGCGTCAGTCCGCCTAGTTGATACATGGAAATCTCCTGTCGAAAGTTCTGCTGTCGTCATGCAGCAGCACGTTCCGCCAGGTGGCCTCGCCTGAGGCCGATGGAGGGTCGTGCGAATCAACCTTTGCCGGGCCTCCGGTTCGGGCCGATTCGACGGTCACTACCCGCGCCCGCGTTCTCGCCTGAGAATTTGGGTGCGTCTGCCGATAGTGTAGCAAAACCATTCCGCTCATGTCTTGTTTCAACTCGCGATGGGCCGCAGGGTGCGCGCCATGCGCTCCTGGTGCCGGTCGAACCGCTCGATTTCGGCGTCAAGCTGGCGCGTCTGCTCGTGCAACTTCGCAACTTCGGCGAGTTCATCACCCTGCAGCGCCTTTCCCGCCGAACATGCGGCGTCGATGATCTGTTCCGCGCGGTCGGTGATAACGGCCCGCGCCTGCAATAGTCCCTGTCGTGTGATCGTTTTCATAGTTTCCCTTCTCACCAACTCGCGAGTAGCTCTTTGAGCGCCGCGTTGTTCTGTCGGCGGATGGTGACCATGTTGCCGAGCATCGCGGCCACCTCCGCGAAAAATCTGTGATGCGCCGTCGCGCCCGCTTCGCCCATGGCCTTCGTCAGCGCGGCAAGGTGCCCCAGGTCCGCGTCCATGAGATCCGAGCCGGTGAAGGTTTTGGGAGGCACAATTGCCGTGCCGCGACGACGCGCGATCTCGGCGGTCAGGGCTTGGCCGAGCCACGCCCAAAACGCCGCCCGGCCCAACGCCGGATCGTGGATGGCCTCCAGTTCGATATCGGCGTCGCCATCGCCTCCGATGGGGTGCTCAAGCTGTTCTCGCGCGTCAGGGGGCGCGTCCTCGACCATGCGCCACAAGACAAGCGAGCGTGCAATGTGTAGTTCGCTTTCGGAGAGTTCACAAATTGTCAAAAGATTGCAAATCAATGGTTTACCTCGTCATGATGTGGCAAAATAGCCACATTTTGTGTCAAAAGCTCCAATTTCCAGGAAAAGTGCAGGCGGGGGTGCTTCGGTCTAGGAAACTGCCCGGTAGAGATCCGACCCGCCCTTCCCCCTCCCTTCGCCCCATGCCGCGCTATCCATTTCGGCTTTGCGGAAGTTGTTCTAAGCGAAGGTCTATCCATGGCTCACCTCCGAAATCTGACCCGCCCCGGTGTCCTGTTCCCGCCTGTGGGCGATCCGGCAAGCTGGCGTGCAGTACCGCTCTCGCGGGGGAGCTTCACCACCGCACCGCCGACAACGCCGCGTCCTACGCCACGCGCTCATCGTTGCCACCTCCATCCCACGGCCACACCGCGCACAGCGTCGGCGAGCACGAGCACCAGCGCCCAACAATCGAGCACGAGCGTCTTGGCTGCCCTACCCATGCACAACCTTCGCTTCCGCCCGTTGGTTCCTGGTTGCACCGTGGGGCTTCGAGCACGCCGTGCAGCACGCCCCGCAGTACCACGGCCCCTCGGCCAAGACATCGGCGCGCAGAGGCAAGTGAGCCGGTTCGTCTTTCCCGCCTACTGGTGCACCCCACGCTTGGCAGTGCCCGGCCAACATGGCCGTCTGGAGACAGCGTCGATTGGTTGACTTTACTTTGTTCGGATGAGTCACAGGCGTCACAGCGGTAACGCCTGTACCTATGTCTCGCGAGTCACACCGTCCCATGCCCTATTCCCGCTCTCTTTCTCTCTCTGTGACTCCGTGACTTATAGAAAGAGGAACAACGCTGTATTTCAGCCCTTCCTTGCGCACTTGGTCGTCACCGCGCATACGTTTGAGCATTTGGCGAACACTCACACGGCTGCGGCCAAGCTCTGCGGCGATGGCCGCTGGAGTCATTGCGCCGTCATCCCGTAACAGGTCGAGAATCTCGCGCCGCTCTCCGCTCACTAGCAGCGTTGAATTGTCACCGAGAATCCGCCACCCGAAAGGCTCCTCATCGAAGCGCATGGCGAGTGTCTTCTCCTCCACCTCACGCCCAAGCACCTCCAGCGTCGCCTCGCCTTCCGGCTTACGTTTTAGCTGCCAGATGGTGTCCACCGCCGCCGCAATGCCGCCCGTACCCGCCACGGCCTCAATAGCGCTATCCGCAGCGCCCTTTCGCACGTGATGCACAAGTAGAATCGCCGTCTTGAACTCTTCAGCCAACTTTCGAACCGAACTCACTTCCGCGTATTGTCCACGAAATACATCGGAGTCTCGTTTGCCGCCGCCCTTGATAAGTGCGGTCAGTGTGTCGATGACCACCAAGCGCGGCTTGAGGAATCCGATCAGCGCATGGAGTTGTTCTAACCCGCCCCCGTTGAGCGGTAGGAGTTCGTACACAAAGTGAATATTGGTCGCCCATGGCCCCGGCATAGTGATTTGGCGTAGCCGAGCCATCGTCCGCGACTCCGGTTCTTCCAGGGCGATGTACAGCACCGTGCCCGTCTCGGTCGAATTGACACCCGGTATTCGCGGCCCGCCCGCCACGTGGATTGCGGCCTGAAGGGTAAGCCACGACTTGCCCGCCTTGGGCCGCGCGATGAGCATGGTCAGTCCGTCCCACAACAGGTCTTTGAATAGCGGGCGCAGGCGAACGACATTCCCCGCGTATAAGTCCGCAGCGGTAACGATGCGCGGCAGACTAGTCACTGCTTCAGAAACAACAGGTAACGCCTCCACCGTCGAGAGCCGCTTCATTGGCTTACCTCTTCGGATTCGAGAATGTGGATGAGTTCGAGTTCGGAGTGGCCGCGCTCAAACCACTCTGTGATGTCCTTACACTCGCCTTCAAGGTCGAGAATGACCAACTTGGCCGCGTGTCCTTCCAGTGCCCGGAATACTTGCGCCGCGCGCGCCCGGCCCGGCTTGTCGGCGTCAGGAATAATAACCACCTCGCGCCCGGCGAGCGCCTGAGTAAAAGAGTCGAGCCACGGCGCGCTAGTGGAGCCCGCCGTCGTCGCGACGAAGCCGTATTCACGCAACGTCTCGACATCTTTCTCGCCCTCTGCGTAGAGCACAATCGGCGCTTCGAGCACTTCGGAAAGGCGATATAGGACCCGTCGCTCCGATTGCCGATTGGTCCATCCGCCGCGCCCGTTCGGGGAACGTACCCGGAATGACTTTTCGCGCTTGCCGTTGGCGTGCCACTCGTAGCGCTCCTTCTCAGAGAGCAACTTGCCGTTCTTATCGATGTATTGGTAAGTGGCTGTCAATTTGGCATCGGCGGGGATGCCCCTTGGCCGCCGTTCGCTCCCGGCCCGCTGGCTTGCCGGTGCGGCTGGCTCCGGCGTCCACGATTGCCGCTCACGCTCCAGCCACAAGCCCCGCGCACGCAACTCGGCGATCACGGCGTCTTGCTCGCATCCGGCAAAACATTTGACCAGCAACTTGCCGTCGCGTTCGTGGACGGAAAGATTGTTTCGCGAGCGGTCCCGCCCTTGCGCCGCGCACGCGGGGCATTGACAAGCGTGGCCGCGCCCGCCGAGCGCCGCAACAATGGAAGGCGATCCCATCTACGCCGCCTCGCCGCCGCGCTCATCGGATGCGAGCCAGTAACGCACGGCCTTACCGAATCGCCGGTAAGCGGGAAAGCCCGGCGCGGCCTCCGTGCGGCCCGCCTTTCGGTCTCTGAATCGCCAGTTGCAGAGCGTTGCGGGGTGTAGGGAATGCAGCGCGGCATACTCGCGCTCCGTGACCCATCGGCCAGCTACTTTGAGAATGTTGTCGCTTGTTGCGGCTAATTGGCTCATCACGATTCCAATTGAGCCATGGAATTGGCGAGAAACTAAACGGCTGGGCGTGGGGTATCCCAATCGTCGAATTATTTGGGAGGGCGGCCTAGCCGCTCCCTGCGGAGACTGAGCGGCAGAAGTGCAGCAATCGAGCGGCAGGCCTGTCGAATCGCGCTCTCGGATCCCTTAGCGAAGGAATTGATAGGCTCGCCCTGCAATTGGAACTTAACGAACCACTCCAGGTGCGCCAAGGGAACTCGTTTTATAGGCACCTCGATAGAGCCTCCATTCGAGAGTTCTTTCTCGACATTTTCGATTTGCCGGTCAAGCTCCCTCGCGACCGCATCCAGAATCCGCCGACGCGCTGCTTCCCGCGTCTCCTCGCGGGGTTCGTAGGTTTGGGCCGAAAACTGGATGTTCTCCTGGAAGACATAGGATGCCCACGAGCCGACGAGCCATGTTGTGATGCGTGGGTCTTGAGTCCAACAGTCAAGAGAACGATGCGCTAACCGAACGGCCCACGCCGCCGCATCACCGTCGATAGTGAGATTCCATCGCCGGGCCCAGGCGCGCGGGTCGCCCAGGGACACGAGCGAGGTTTTGAACTCAGGGTTCATCGCCGAAGCCTTCATGAGTAGCTGAAGGCGTGCGGCGCATGACACCGCGTTGTCGCCTTCCGGCTGGTAGAGTTCAGCGTCGATGAGTGGTTTGTCGCCGTTGCCAGCCATTACGTCACCATCCTAAGATCTGGCAGTAATGCACCGCTACCGCGTTCGTGATCGGCCTCATGGATTCCACCACCAGCGGCGCGCTGATGTAGCCGCGCGAGACATCATTGCCCATACTGTGTCCCATGAGCATTCGCGCTTGATCTGGTGTGGCTCCGATCTGCGCCAGCGTCGTTCTGAACGTGTGGCGCAGTTTGTGCGCGGGCGGCACGCCCTCTGCAGTGTTCTTCACATCGCCTATATGCTCACCGTCGATCTTGGGCGATGGGAACACCCAATCCGAAGGCGGCACGCCATCGCCGCGCCGGTACTCTTCAAACAGCGCCGCAAGCCGGTCGCACATCGGAACGATGTAGGCGCGCCCACCCTTCGCTACGCGGAAGTGAATCGTCTTTTTCTTCAAGTCCAAATCCACCCAACGCAGGGCCTCGATACTGCCCTTCCTCGCGCCGGTGAATAGCGCCGCGATCCACCACATGCGTTTGAGCGGAGAGAGCGTGCTCACGCCCTTCGCTATCGCCTTGGGAGCACCCTTGGGCTTCACCGAATGCGCCCACCATGCCCGTAGCTCGTCCTCAGATAGCGCCCAATCACGCGCGGCGATCTTTGCCAGCTTCACGGCCACCGTGGGAGATTCGGGCAAACTGGCGTCAACGCCGCGATGCCAGCGGTACACCGCCGACAATAACCGGATCACCTGATTCGCCGTCGCCGCGCCATACTGCGCGGTGATCTCGCTTTGGAGCCGCCGAACGCCCGCCCGGTCCTCGCCGATGGCCGATAATGCCCGCTTCTTCCAGGTCGCGAGATAACGGTCGGCGTTGTAGCGGTAGAGCGTGACGGTGCGCGGTGAGAGCGCCTTCTCCGAAAGGAATGACTCGATTGCCGTGGCGAGCGTCACTACTTCCGCCGCCGCTGGCTTCGGCTTCAAGCCGGTCCACTTCCGCATAGCGGCGGCCTTCGCCTGCTTCACCGGCACTTGCCCAAGCATCTCTTTCACCAGCCGCCCGCGAATGCGCCGGTGAAGGAAGAAAGTCTTGCTCGCCTTCCGTGACCGAACGTACAGTCCCGGCA
>CAYUZM010000157.1:0-9458 GCA_964449665.1 uncultured Solibacteraceae bacterium | reverse complement strand
GGGCGGCGAGGAGGTGGAGCGTGGTGATGGTGGCGAGGCCGAGGGCGAGCACGGCGGCGAGGACGGGGTTGAGTTCGGATTGCAGCGCGCCGAGGCTGACGTGGGCGAAGACGAGGGCGTAGGCGGCGTAGACGCCCATGTGGAGCGTTTTCCAGAGGTGGGGCGAGAGGGTGTGGAGCGAGAAGTCGTGGCTGGTGGCGGCCATGAGGAAGAAGATTATGAGGGCGAAAAATCCTAATTGTTGGAAGGGGAAGTTTGCGAGGCTCTCGGTGCGCTGGTTGATGGAGAGGAGGCTGACGAGCGGGTTGGTGTCGCCGCCGGAGTGAAATTGGACGAGTGAGAAGAGGCCGTGGGCGAGGGCGATGGTGAACATGGCGACGCCGAAGTGGCGGCGGTTGTAGAGCAGGGGGAGGAAGCGCGGGTGGAGGCGGCAGAGGGGTCCGATGGCGAGGATGATGTGGAGCATCAGGAAGGCAAGGGTGCCGAGGCCGCGGATGAGAAGAGTCTCCGCCGTGGCGCCGGGATGGAGGAGAGCACCGGCGCCGGTGAAGACCGCCAGATAGAGGACCACACCCGCGGTGAGGGTGACATCGTAGATCTTCTTCTGACGATTCCAAAAGATGGGTTGGTAGGTAAGGCTCATGGTTGGCGGCTCAGGGCAGGTGCAGGCCGCGATTGATGGGGGTCGAGTTGGTGCGCACGGTGAGGCTGGCGGCGAGGAGCAAGGGCAGCAGCGCGGCGAGCAAGGTCCAAACGATGAGATGGGCGCGGCGGAGGGGGGCGATCATGGGCGGCTCCGGATCCAGTGACGTAGCAGCACGGGCCACAGGGCGACGGTTCCGGGCAGAATGATGAGGCGAAATGCAAGGCTCGTGTCGCGCGCGGCGGGGCCGATGCGCGGGAGTCCCCAGGCGAGGAAGGGCAGCGCGAAGAGAAGCCCGGCGGCGGCGTAGAGGTTGAGCGCGGCCGCCATCCAACCGGCCGCAAGGACGCTCATTTAGACCTCTCCGCCGTAGACCGGGATCACGGCTCCGCTCAACTGCGTGGCCTGGCACGAGGCCAGGTGCACGAGCAGCGCCGCGATTTGGCTGGGCCGTACCCATTTCGAAGTGTCGGCATCGGGCATGGCGCGGCGGTTGGCCGGGGTGTCCATGGTGCCGGGAACGATGACGTTGGCGGTGATGCCGTGAGGCGCGTTCTCTTTGGCGATAGTTTGCATGAGCGACACCAAGGCGGCTTTCGATGCCGAGTAGAGGCCGAGGCCGGGCTGCGGTTCGGCGGCGGTGCGGCTGCCGATGGCGAGCAGTGCGCCGGCGCGGCGCGATTGCATGCCGGGCAGGACGGCGCGGGCGATGTGGAAGAGAGAGCGGAAGTTGAGGTCGAACATCTGGTCGAGCGTGGCGTCGTCGCTGTCGGCTACGGACGGGCCGCCGGCGAATCCGCCGAGGAGATGGACGACGGCGTCGATGCGCCCCAGGCGCGCGATGGCTTCGACGGCCAGTGTTTCGGCGGCATCGCGCGAACTGAGTTCGGCGGGGATGGCGGTGAAGCGCGGGTGATCGAAATCGCTTTGCTGGATGGAGCGCGAGACTCCGGCGACGGATGCACCGGCGGCGAGAAATGCGTTGGTGACGTGGGTTCCGAGTCCGCCTTTGGCGCCGGTGATGAGGACCACTCTGTTTTCGAGGATCATGGTGCGATTCCTTATTCGCCGGACGACCAGGCGACGCGGAATTCGGGATAGAGCGTAAGGCCGCCGCAGGCGAAGATGGTTTGGCCGGTGACGTAGGAGGCGTCGTCGCTGGCGAGGAAGGCGAAGACGGAGGCGATCTCGTCGGCCGCGGCGGCGCGTCCCATGGGGATGTGGCTTTCGACTTCGCCGCGGGCCTTGGGGTTGTCGATCCAAGCCTTGTTGATGGGCGTGACGACCGCGCCGGGGCCGACGGCGTTGACTCGGATGCCCTGGCCGGCGTATTCGAGGGCGAGCGATTTTGTGAGGTTTTCCATGCCGCCTTTGCTGATGGAGTAGGGCAGGTATTTGGGCTTGGGAATGATCTCGTGAACGCTGGAGTTGTTCAGGATGACGCCGCCGCCAGGTCGCGAGAGAAAGTGGCGGATGGCCTGGCGGGCGCAGAGGAAAGCGCCACGAAGGTTGACGCCGAGGACGCGGTCGAAGTCGGTCATTTCGATGTCTTCGCTGG
Organism: uncultured Solibacteraceae bacterium; assembly: GCA_964449665.1. Taxonomy (GTDB): domain Bacteria; phylum Acidobacteriota; class Terriglobia; order Bryobacterales; family Bryobacteraceae; genus JAFLBB01. The sequence continues at coordinate 7,257 of CAYUZM010000157.1, read as the reverse complement.
CAGCGGGTTTTTGGATGCCCGCGTTGTTGACGAGGACGTCGACGCGGCCGAACTCCTGGGCGGTGGTGGCGAACATGGAGGCGACATCGTCTTCTTTGGCGACGTCGGCTTGCACGAGGATGATTTTGGCGCCGATGGCTCCGTTGGCGCGGGCGGCTTCGCGGGCCTGGGTGCGCGTCTCTTCGGCCATTTCGGGGCCGGAGCGGAAGTTGATGGCGACGTTAGCGCCTTCACGCGCGAAGCGCACGGCGATGGCCTGGCCGATGCCCGAGCCCGCGCCGGTGACCAGGATGTTCTTGCCTTCGAGTCTTAGCATGTTGTCTCCCGTGGTGTTTCGATCCACTGGCGAGATCCGGATGCGGTGGGGTGTTATTCCCGGCGGGGTGGAGGAATGGGCGTAGTAGGCGAATGGGCGTAGTGCGGAGATGGACCGAGGTGCGGAGATGCGGGGCGCGGGGATGGGCGGGTGCGTGACTGGGGCGCGATGGACGGCTGCACTGCGCGGGAATATCCAATCACGGGGACGGCATTTTCGGGATATGAGACGGACTTTTCTTTTTACGGCAATGACATTGCTGGCTTCGCTGGCCGCGCCCACGCAGGCGAGGGTGCGTGTGGATGCGGTGAACCAGGACGGCCGGAAGATCGCCATGCACGGCTATGATGCGGTCGCATACTTTACCGATGGGCGTCCGGCAAAGGGTTCGGCGCAGTTCGGGGCCCGGTGGATGGGCGCGTCATGGATGTTCGCCACGGCGGAGCATCGCGACCTGTTTCAGAAGGAGCCCGAGAAATATGCGCCGCAGTACGGCGGCTACTGTGCGTGGGCGGTGAGCCAGGGATACACGGCGAACGGCGATCCGGAAGCATGGCGCATTGTGAACGGGAAGCTGTACTTGAACTACAACAAGAGCGTTCAGCAGAAGTGGGAGCGGGACAGGGAGGCTCGCATTCAAGAGGGCGATCGGAACTGGCCGGGCCTTCACAAGTAAGCTGCGGCGAGATATGGTGGGCAGGATGATACCCGCCCGCATTGCCGCGCTGGTGTGGCTTGGCGCCGCGATGGCCCCGGCGCAGTCGCCGGAACAACTCTACGCGAGCGGGGTGAAATCGTTCGAGCAGGGGAGGGCCGAGGAGGCCGTGGCGGAGTTGGAGCGGGCGGTGGCGGCGCGGCCGAAATATGCGGCGGCGTGGAAAGTGCTGGGCGTAATTCTGGCGTCGCAGGGGGATTTTCCGGCCGCGGAGTCGTATTTTCGCGAAGCGTGCGCACTGGATGCGAAGCTGCCCGATGCGTGCTTTTACCACGGCAGAAGTCTGTATCTTGTGAACCGCTTTCGGGAAGCGCTTGCAGTGATGGATACGTTGTCTTTAGAACGAAGAAGATACCGTATTCAGGCGTTATGTCTGGACGCGATGGGACGGTGGAGCGAGGCGGAGCCGTTATACCGCAAAGCGATTGAACTGGACACGGGAGCTGAAGATCCACGGGTGGATTACGGGGTTGGGCTGTCGCGGCAGGGCCGCGCGGACGAGGCGGTTGAAGCGCTGAAGTTAGCGGTACAGTTGGGGCGGCAGCCGCGGCGGGCGGAGCTCGAGCTGGGGCGGGTGTTCCTACAATTAGAACGGTTTCATGAGGCGCGCCCGCACCTGGAGAAAGCCGTTGCGCTTTCGCCGGAATCTTCGGCGGCCCACCTATTACTCGGTAAATTGTACGGTCGCTTGGGGTTGCCGGAAAGGGCGGCATTTCATCTGGAAATCGGGGCGCGGCCGGCGCGGGCCGTTGCCCGCTGAAATGTGTAATATTTTCGTGCCTCGTAAGCCCTTACCATGGACTCTGCCATGTGTTTGTGATACGATCCCGCTGGTCTCGTGGGGTCTGTGGGTATTTTTTGCCACGAGCATTACAAACGAATGGGGAGACTTGCGTGCCTACAAAGCCACGTGTATTTGCTGTAGCGCTCAGCCTGTTGCTGACGTCGCATGTCTATTCTCAGGAATTCCGCGCCACGATTTCGGGTCGAGTATTTGACGCGAGTGGTTCAGCGGTTCCTAATGCAAAAGTTCAAGCGGTCAGCGTAGCCACGAACGAAACGTCCAACGCAACAACGGACGCATCGGGCGTATACACGATTCCGTTCCTTCGTCCAGGCATGTTCAAACTGACCGTGACGGCGAACGGGTTCAAAACCTTCAACCGGGAGAACATCACGCTGACGGTGGGTCAGAGTGCCGGTATCGATGTGAGCCTTGAAGTCGGCGCGTTGACCGAGTCGGTAAACGTGACGGCGGAAGCGGCATTGCTGGAGACGCAGACCGCGAGCCGAATCGCGGTTATCAACACGAAGCAGGTATCGGAGTTGCCGCTCAATTCGCGCAACCCGTTCATGCTGGGCGCGATGATGTCGGGTGTTACGTTCCGCGGCGCGGCCATCTGGCAGCGTCCGTTCGACAATGGCGCGATCGCCGAATGGTCAGTGAACGGCGGACGGCAATCGAACAACGAGTTCCTGATGGACGGCGCTCCGAACAACGGGCAGGGCGGGAACAACAACATCGCCTATGTGCCGATTGTGGACGCCGTGCAGGAGTTTTCGATTCAACAGAACTCGTATGACGCGCAGTACGGAAAGACCGGCGGCGGCGTGTTCAACGTTGTGTTGAAGTCGGGCACGAACGATTTTCACGTGACAGGTTGGGAGTTTCTGCGCAGGAAGTTCCTGGACGCGAACACGTTCCAGAACAACGCGGTGGGCGCGCAACGTCCTGGCCACCGGTTGGATCAATATGGCTTTCAGGTGGAAGGCCCGCTGCTGATTCCGAAGCTTCTCACGCGTTAGAGCAAGGTGAAGGGCTTCTTCCTCGCCAGTTTCGAAGACTATTACGAGCTGTGGCCGCAATTCCTGCGCAACTCCTATCCGGAGCCGGAGATGCGCAACGGCGATTTCAGCAAGTTGACGGCGGCGAATGGACAGGCAGTCACGATTTACAATCCATACGCGTACAACATGGTGAACGGCGATCCGGTGCGGCAGCCGTTTGCAGGGAACCAGATTCCGGCGAGCATGATTCACCCGGTTGCCAAAGCGGTGACGTCGTACATGCCGGCGCCCAATGCCACGACGGGCGGCCAGCGTTACGCGCAGCAGAACCTGCTGAATCCGGAGTATCCGGCGGTGGACAACTTCTACAACCTGATTTTGAAGTTCGACTTCAATGTGGGGGACAAGCACCGCACTTACTTCCGCCATGCCTCCAACGACCGCACGGAAAACCGCGCGATCAATGGAATCGACGGCACGCCGGGCACGGATGGCCAGCAGCCCTTCCAGCGAATCAACGACGCCTATGTGTGGGATTGGCTTTGGACGGTGACGCCGACGACGATCTTCAACATTCGCGCCTCACACAACCGGTTCATCGAAAAAGGGTTCGGACGGGCCAACGAAGGTTTCGATCTGACCAAGCTGGGATTGCCAGCCAGCCTGCTGAGCCAGATTCCGGGACCCGCGTACTTCGGCCGGTGGAACTTCTACAACGGCCGCTCCGGCACGACCAACCAATACAGCCCGCTTGGCCGCGACCAGGGCATCAACATCACCAACAACTACAACCTGGCGGCGAACGTGACGAAGATTCATGGTTCGCACAACATGAAGATGGGTATCGATCTTCGCCGCATCCACTTCATCCAGCAGAACAGCGGACAAATCCTGCAGTTCAACGCGCGTCCCATTTATACAGGACAGCTTTGGAATCAGGATCAGCCCACGACGGGCGACGCCTACGCGTCGTTCCTTATCGGCGGCGTGGAAGGCTCGTCGAACTATCCCGTGTATCCGTTCTTCCGCCAGTGGTACTTCTCGCCGTACTTCCAGGACGACTGGAAGATCAGCCGCAAGCTGACGCTGAACATCGGCCTGCGCTGGGACTACAACCTGGCGCCTGACGAAAAGTACAACCGCATCAACCGCGGATTCAATTCCGGAGCGGCGAGCCCGATCGCGGGTTTGATTCCGGCCGCGATGCTCGCGCAGTATCCGAACTTGAGGAGCCTGAAGGGCGGACTTGAGTTCGCCGGTGTCAATGGCAATCCTTCGATTGTTGGCGACCGCGATAAGAACAACTGGCAGCCCCGCATCGGCGCGGCCTATTCGATCAACGACAAACTCGTCGTTCGCGGCGGATACGGGCTCTACTACATGAACCCGAATAACAACTTCCTCGAGACGATCGGGTTCTCGACGAACACGCCAATGGTTCACAGCCTCGACGATGGGCGCACGCTGGCGAGCAACAACCTGCTCGGCAACCCCTACCCGAATGGAATCAACATTCCTTCGGGCGCCGGACGTGGATACAACACGTTCGTTGGGAACAACTTCAACTGGTACAACCCGACCATGAAGACTCCCTACGTACACCAGTTCTCGCTCGAGTTCCAACGCCAAATCACGCAGACCAGCACGCTGTCGTTTGCTTACGTCGGAAGCCGCACCATCGGCGCCAACGACGAGCGCAACTTCAATGTCCTCTCGGGCGATGAGCGCAAACGGTGCAACCTGCTGGAAGGCGGCAGCCCGGCCTATTGCAACCAGCAACTGCCGAATCCGTTCCAGGGACTGGAGCCGTTCCGCGGCACCAGCTTCTTCACGGCGCCCACGCTTTCACGCTTCCAGTTGAACCGTCCATTCCCGCAGTTTGACGGCAACCTGCAGGAACGCGGCCGCGGCGAGTCGAAGATCTGGTACAACTCGCTGCAAGTCAACTACAACGTGCGCATCGGCCGCAGCCTCACGCTGCTCGGCAACTACACGCTCAGCAAGATGGTGGAGCGCTGGGGCTACACGGACGCGGTCAATTTCGTAAAGCAACAGGGCCTTTACTTCAACCACCGGCCGCACTACGTGAAGTTCAACACCGTATACGAACTGCCGTTCGGCAAAGGCAAGCAGTTCGGTTCCGGCACGACGGGCTTCGTGGGCAAGATGATCAGCGGCTGGCAGTTCTCCACTTACACGCAGTTCTCGTCGGGTGAACCGAACGACCTGGCGGGCAACGTGATTCAGTTGAAGGACCCGCGTACTCCGGGCGGCAACTGGACCGGCACCGTGAACTGGAAGGACCACCAGGTGGTGGGCTGGAATCCCTGCGTACTGCGCCAGTTCAACGACGGCACGATCACTCCGCAACCGTTCAGCATCACGCGCGGCTGCGGCACCGACACCTCGAACTACGCATGGCTCATGACGGCCGACTACGCGCCGGACCGTTATCTGCCGTCGCGTTCCGGACAGATCCGCAAACAGCGGCTGTTCAACATGGACGCCTCGATCAGCAAGATGACCAATATCACGGAAAAGCTTCGCATTCAGTTCCGCGCCGAGGCGTTCAACCTGACCAACTACTACTTCTTCGGACGCAACGACGGGTTCAACACGAATCCGAACGATCCGAACTTCGGCACGATGTTCCCGCACACGGGCAATACCCAGAACGGGTATCCGCGCCAGGTGCAGTTGGGCATCAAGGCGTTCTGGTAGAAACATCCCGGCCGTAAGGCTGGAGAAATCAAGACGAAGGGGCGTCGCCTACGGGCGGCGCCCTTTTTCACATTGTGGGCTGCATGTTGTGGGCTGCTGGTTGTGGGCGGCTTGTTGGGGCTGTCGATCGCGCGGCGGAGCCAGGACCGGGTGCCGTGCGACTGGCCGAGTTCAGTGTTTCCGTAACCCATGTTTTGCGCTCCGTTGATGGGAGTTGAGCCGACAGACCGGGAGGTCCGTCGCACGGAGCGGTCTGCATTAACCTCGAATCGGCATTAGGGCTCTTCGATTTTGTGGACGCGTCCGGGGGCGATTGGACCGAGTTTCTGGACGGCGCCGCTGGGCCAGCGGATTTCAACCTCATCGACGCTCGCGTTGGCGCCGAGGCCGATGTGGACGCGATATGGGTCAGTGGAACCGAAGCCTTCGCTGCCCTTCACTTCGCGATAGAAGAGCCGCGCGCCGGACTTGACGGTAACTTGCGCGCCGACGGCGAAACGGTTACTTTTCGTGCCGCGAAGTTCGAAGGAGATCCAGGAGTTTTTGTTGCCGCTGAGATTGCGGTAGAAGGCGTTGTGGGCAGCGTCACCCGGATAGTGGCCTCCGAGTTGCGCGAAGACGTCGAGGTCGCCATCGCTATCGAGATCGATGAACGAGACGCCGTGGCCTTTGTTGCCGGGGCGGGCGAAGCCGACGGCGGCGGTCCAGTCGGTGAACGTGCCGTCGCCGTTGTTGCGGAAGAAGCGGTTCGGTTCGAGGCGCGTCAGTTGCGGATCGCCGGTTCCGAAATAGAAGTCGAGGAAGCCGTCGTTATCGAGGTCGGCGACGCCCGCGCCCATGGTGCCCGTGGGGTAAAAGAGCTTCGCCTCGTAGGTGACATCGGTGAAGGTTCCGTTGCGGTTGTTGCGGAAAAGGCGGTTGGTGTCCTGGTGGAGGGCGCGGGCGTTGGGGGGCGCGAAGCCGGCTTTCAAACCCTCCACGACGGATTCCCAGGGGGCGAGGCTGGTGGTGAGGATGTCGGGCCAGCCGTCGTTGTTGTAGTCGGTGAAGAAGCAAACGAAGCCGTTGTGAGGCGGCTGGCGGACCCCGGCTTTCGCGGTGACGTCGGTGAACTTCCACTGGCCGTCGTTGCGGTAGAGGCGGTTGGGGGCGTCGTTGAGGCCGTTGATGAGGAGGTCGAGATCGCCGTCTTTGTCGTAGTCGCCGAGGGCGGCGCCGATGGCTCCGTAGGTGGGCGGTTCGACGATGCCCGCGGGGCGCGTCATGTTGGTGAACGTGCCGTCGCGGTTGTTGCGATAGATCTGCGGGGTGCTGCCGTCCTTGAGCACACCGTTGGCGACGAGGAGATCGAGCCAGCCGTCGTTGTCGAGATCGCCCCAGACGGAGACGAAGCCGTCGCCGGGGTCGTTGGCGCCGCTCTTTGCCGAGACGTCTTCGAAGCGCCCGCCGGTATTGCGGAAGAGCTTGTTGGGCAGGGGGCCGCTCCAGCCGTTCAGCGCGACATAGAGGTCGAGCTTGCCGTCGTTGTTGTAGTCGATGAGGTTGAGGCTATAGCCGGAGGGGACGCCGGCGAGGCCCAGCTCAGCGGTGACGTCGCGGAACTTGCCGCCTTCGTTGCGATAGACCATGAGGAACGAGCCGCTGCCGGCTTCGATTAGATCCGGGTCGCCATCGCCATCGATGTCGCCCCAGGCGCAGGTGCCGTTGCCGTCGAGGC
>CAYUZM010000156.1:0-9482 GCA_964449665.1 uncultured Solibacteraceae bacterium | reverse complement strand
TACGAAGTGGTGACGCAGCGCTGGGTTCGCGACTCGCGCAGGCTGTTCAACTTCCTCGACGAGGGGCAGGGCGGCGACCTGATTCTCTGCTTCCACCAGGCCAAATCCGGGGCGGGCTACGTCGGCGCCCACTATGCCGAGGATGCCGCCACAGACGGCTCGGCGGTGGGCAGCAATTACGACGCCGCGTTCCATTCCGCCTACCTCGACCAGGGCCACCCGGAGCAAGAGAAAGTTTACGAGGACATCACCATCGAAGCCGACACGGGCGGGCTGAACATGACGGTGAAGGTCTACACCAACAACGGCGAGCTCGCCGGCGACGAGTACAACGTCGGCACGATCAACACGGCCACCCGCCAGCCGGTCACTTTCCCGCTGAACACAACCACCGGGCCCGGAATCCGCGGGCGCAACCTCGCCGTGCGCCTGGAATGCACGAACACCGGGCAGACTATTCAGGTCTTTCGAATCTTCGGTCACTTCTACGTGGAGCCGCGCAAGGCCAAATCGTTCGACACCGGGGAAACCGATCTCAATATTCCGTGGGTCAAGGAGTTCGACCAAGTTCTCCTCCAAATCAAGTCCAGCGCCAACGTGGATTGGAAGCTCTATACGGAGCTGCCCTCGGGTTCGATGGCCGTGGCGGCCAGTGGGACCATCACGACGACGACAACGGAAAAGCCTATCGTGCTGCCGGTCACCGCTGGAGTCCACGGGCGGCTGATGCGCCTCACCCTGTACTGCGCCTCGGGAGTCTTCCAGCTCTACGACGACGTTCAAATTCTGGTCCGCCCAACGCCTGAATACTTCAACGGAGCCAATGGCGAGAAGTTCGTCACGCTCCCGCAAAGCCTGAACTAGCCCTCCTCAACGCCAGAAGGAGGCCCCATGGCCTACGACCGCGTATCCGAGTTCGGATCAATCACGCTCGACTACAGCGCAGCCGCCGCGCTCACGGTGAAGTTCTACGCCTGGCTGGAGGGCGGCGTCATCGGCGCGGCCACCAAGACGCTGACTTTCCCGCTTTCAGCCACCCGTACGCAGCGCACGCTCTCGTTTGAGGACGCCTCGCCGACGACGCCGGTGGAAGGCGCGCACTTCCAGGTCGAGATCACCAGCACGGGAATCTTCCGGCTGTTCGGCGGAAAGGTGACGCATCGGCCGATTCCGGTTTACGTGAACGGCGCGGCCACGCCTTCGGAGAAGTGGCTCTCGCCAGTGATGTCGATCGAGGGGCGGTGATCCCGTGCGTACCTGGCTGCTGAAGCGCGTGCAGCTCCATGTGCAGGCGGCGACTACTTGCACCTTTACCCTACGCACGAATCTACCGGGTGGCGCGGTCGTGGATCGCGTTGTACGAGACTTTGCCGCGACCACCGGGCGCGAGGTGGTCGACCTGTATCTACCGGGCGACACCCGCGCGCAGCTTGTTCAGTACAGCCTCGTGAGCGCTGGCCTGGTGCGCCTGTTTGGCGGGCAAGTGTGGGCGCGTGCGCTCGATGGCGGGGATTGGGGCTGGCTGCCACTGCCTGGGCTTCCCGGCCAGCTCGTCGAATGGGCCGACATTCCCCTGCCGATGCCGGCCGCGCCGAAGGCTTGGGCCGACGTTCCCTTGCCTATCCCCGAAGCTCCGAAGGCTTGGGCCGATCTGGCCTTACCGCTTCCACGCCAACCGGACAGCTTTGCTGATATTCCGCTGAGCATCCCGCAGGCGTCGAAGTTGTTCGTTGACCTTGCGCTGCCGATTCCAGAGGCGCCAAAGTCGTGGGGCGATACAGCGCTCCCGATTCCGGCGCCGCCTAAGAGCTGGAGCAACGCCAAGATTCCCATGCGCGAGACGCCGGACCTGGCGGCTTGGGTGGGGGTTCCCGTCGATGAGTAGGCTCAACGCACAGAATAGCGTCCCCGACGTTCCCTCGGAGCTGCCCTTCGGGCCTGAACTCATTCGCATCATCAACGACCGTCTGCGGCGGATTGCGGGGGCCGGGGATAGCACGCGAGCGCAGGTATCGACCCTGATTGAGTCGGTGAATACCGTCACCGCGGCGAACCTTGTGAGCGGGCCGCACACGAACCGGCTGCTTCTCGCCGGCGAGGGCACCGGCGTTGCGTTCTATGAGACGGATCGGACCGTGCTTTACGTCGATGGTTTCTACGCGGGCGGCGTCCACGTGGAAGTGCTCGCCAACATTCCGACCGACGTGAGCACGAACGACGTGGGGTTTCTGTTTTGGGCCACCGACGTCGAAATCGTCTGGCGGTGGGATGGGGCCGTCTGGAAATATCTCAAGGGCACGCATCGCGACGTGTATGCCAACCTCCCGACGCTCACCGTGAACGACGCGGGCTACCTGTTCGTCGAGACGGATCGCGGCATCTCTTGGCGCTGGAACGGCGCGGCCTGGCTCTATGTGAGCGGCATCCACCGCGATGCGCTCGCCAATTTGCCGGGGGGGTTCGGCGCGGCGGAAACCGGGTATCTGTTCTATGCGACCGACTTCCACCACACGCTGCTCTGGAACTCCGCATCGTGGCAGTGGGCGCCGGGGGAAACTCCCTCCGGTCAAATCTCTTTCTGGACCGAGAACCCTGGAACTGGCTGGCGCTTTTGCAACGGCGGCACGGCCACGCGCCTGAAGTCGGACGGAACGACGGAAGTCGTGGCGATCCCCGATGTCAGTGCGGATTGCTTCGTCAAAGGCGGCATTGCCTACACCGGTTCGGCAGTCGCAGCCGTCGCGCCTGGTCTATCCGGCGCACTTGCGAATGAATCGGCGCACACGCACACCACCAACGTGAGCGGCGTTACTGTGAGCACGGACCCCGGCCACGCGCACGCCATCGACCACGACCACCCTGCGGCGACGACTGGCGGGCCGTCTACGGGGATCAACGTAGCGGCAGGCGCGGGTGCATTCCCCGCCGACTTTGCACACACCCACAGCGTCGATATCCCCAATCTGAGCGCAATGTCCGGCTCGGGCGGCGCGCACGCGCACACCCTGAGCGGTTCGCCGGCGAGCGGTGGGGGCAGCGCTCACACGCACGGCCTGGGGACCTTGGCTGTCGACGCAACCGGGACACCGAAACAAATGGCGTTGCTGCCCTACTACCGGCTCTAAAGCCGATCAGGAGACGAGATGTTGCAAACGGCATACGACAACCCGCGGCAGGGGCCAACCCTGCGAGTGGTGGAGCCTTTCCCCGACGTGGAGATAGCCTCGCTCTGGAACTGGATGCAGGGTTTTCGGGGCCGCGTTTGCGACGATCTCGCGCCCGCCACTTTCCCCGAGTTCCTGGAGTTCTATCTCTCGCAGGTTCCGGCGATGCGGACCTTTGGCGTTTCGCTGCAGCGGAACAACGATCCCACCGACTTGGAGTTTGGCGGCTTCGTTTCCGTCACCCAGCTCACGCCCTACGTAGCCGAAACGCATCTGGTTTTCTCGCGGCGGTTTTGGGGGCACGAAACGACGGTTCCCGCGCTCCGCGCCATCTACAGCCACGTGTTCGCCGAGACTCCCAGACTGATGACCATCACGGCGTCGGTGTTCGAGGACAATCACCAACTCATTCAATTGGCGAAGGCGGTTGGAGCGGTGGAGGAAACCTCACCCAAGCACCCACTGCGCAACCGCACCATGCGGGGCGGGAAGCCCATCGGTCTGCGCGTCGTTTCGTTGTTTCGAGAGGAGTTCGAGTAATGCCATTCGCTGCTGCCGCGCCGATCATCGCGTCCGGAGTCTCCGCCCTTGGCGGGGCTCTGGCCAATCGCAAGCGGAAAACCACAACCTCCAGCACGCCGACGCTCGATCCGGCCATGGCCGGGCTGCAGGGCGACGTTCTCGCCAAGCTGCGCGCGCGCCTGTCCGATCCCTCGGCCGGGACGGAACCGCTCAAGACGGCCGCGCTCACCAGCCTCAACAAGAAGTACGCGGGAGCGAGCGATGCGCTGAGCTCGCGCCTGGCTGCGCGCGGGTTCGGTCCTGGCGACGGCCGCGCGGGGCGTTCGCAAATGAATCTCGAACTCGACCGCTTCGGCGAACAGGGCGCGCTCGAAGCCGACTTCGCCAAGATGATCCTCGACCGCGACGACTCGACCATGGGCCTCGCCGAACGGATGCTCAGTTTGGGCCGGGGCACGAACACGACGACTACCGGGCCTGGGAACGCGATCGCGGGCGGCATCGACTCCGGGGTATCCACGCTCACCACGCTGCTCTCGCTCAACAAGTTGCTCAAGGGCGGCGGGGGTGAAGGCGGCTTCGGCGGCTACGACTGGAACTACGACACCAATTCCGCGATGGGGTAAGCCATGCAAGATCTGATTCGAGTTCAACCCGTAATCGACGGCCTGCTGAATAGCGCGGGCTTGGCCGCGCGCATCCGCAGCGCGGCATTGCAGCAAGCCGAGTTCGACGAGCGGAAGCGTGCCCGGCAGAGTCAAGAGAAGCGGGAAGACGAACGGCTGCAAATGGACCGCGACCGAATCGCCGACTCACGCGAGGAGCGCAAGCGCACCAACAGGCGGCAAGACGAGATGGACCAGCGCCAGCGCACGAGCGACGATATCGCGCTCGGCACCAACCCCGCCCTGGTTCCACTCGAACCCGGCCAGACCACCCGCACGCGCGAGCTGTTCACCGGGGCATTGCCGCAGGAAGCGCAGTTGTTCGCGCCTACGTCCGTGGAGGCTCCGGTCGGCAACGTGATCCAACAGAATGGCCGTAGCTACGACATCAAAGGCCAGAGCGAGATCAGGAACGACCGGATGACCGATCTCCGCACGGCGATGGGGCTGAAGCTCCAGGAGACGGCCGCGCTGGACGCAATCAAGAATCCCATGGTGTCCGTCGACGGATATCCCGGCATGGTGCCACGCTCGGCCACCGGCTCGGCGATCAACGCGGTAACGCGTGGCGCGGATCGCGTGGCAGCCAACCAGCGCGCCGGCGCACGCAACGCCACCACGATGTCGGCCGCGCAGCTCCGCGCGTCCGGAGGCGACAAAGGCGGCGACCTGAAACGCCAGAACGATCTCGACGCGCTCGTGAAAGAAGAGCGCGGCCTGCAGGAGCGCGTGCTCTCGCTCCGCAAAGCCGTGCTGACGGGCAAACTGCCGACTCGCGAGGGCACGATGGTCGCACTCGACGACGAAACGCGCGAAAGCTACAAAGCCGATCTCAAGCTGGCCGAGGACCAGCTCAAGGAGATCCGCGGGCGGAAAGTTTCGCGCGGATTTTCGAGCGAGGCGGACGTTGCACCCCGCACTGATGCGAAGAAGAAGACGGCGGCGGCGGCGCCAACGACCGCGCCCGCCGCTTCGCGGAACCCGTACCGAACGAAGCGGGATTAAATGGCCGACATCCGCACCATCCTCGATCCGCTGCAGGTGGATCGAACGCTGAAGGGCGACGCCTGGGATAACTTCCACGCGGCCACCGACGAAGCCGACTTTCAGGCGCGCTTCGATAAGCTCGCGCTGCCCAAGGAAGCGAAGGCCGCGCTGTGGGATGCCAAATTCGCCGCCCCCACCGTTCCCGGAATGGAAAAGCTCGGCCCGCTCCCTGGCGTGCCGATGACGCAACCCAGCGTCGAACCTGTCGGCTACCTGAATCCGCTGCCGAAGGGTGCCAAGATTCCCGGCGCCGGTCCCGAGGGCGAGGACCTCGAACACCTGATGCGGCAGTCGGGCGTGAAGGACCCGAAGGCGATCTCCGAAGCCGTGGGCACGGCGCAAGCCGGGCAAGGGGAAGCGCTCACCAAGGGCACTGTGTCGGGGTTCAACATGATCCCGCACATGGTTGGCGGGACGCTGCTCTTTGCGGGTAACCAATTCCAGAACGACAAGCTGAAGGCCGCGGGCGAGGGCGTGTTGCAGCGCACGAAGGCGGTGTCGATCGACACCGCGATGCCGGCGGAATATTCGGCGGACCCGCTCGACGATCCGAGCGTGCTGGCAAATCCAAACTGGTGGCTGTACACCGGCTCGAACGCCATCGCCTCGATGGCTCCGATCATGGGCGTTGGCCTGGCGGGGCAGGGCGCGATCGCGGGCGCGGCGCGGTGGGCCAAACTCAGCGAAGGCGCTACCCGGCTGGCGATGAAGTGGGGCGGCGCGGGCCTCGGCGGTGTGACGGAAGGCTGGATGAATGGATCGGGCGCGTATGTGGATGCGCTCGAACACGGCGCATCGCATGAGGATGCGGCATCGGTCGCCGCACAAGTCGCGGCGTCGACGGGCGCGCTGGCGGCCGTGGGCCTCGAACGTGGCGTTCTCAACACGGACTACAAAACGGGCTTCACCAAGGCGCTCGCTTCCTTCTTCGCCGAAGGCGCTGAAGAGGGAATCACCGAACTCATTCAGAACGACCTGGCGCGGGCCTACTATGACCCCTCCCGCCCCTTGACGCAGGGCGTGGTGCAGGCCACGCTCGGCGGAGGCATCGCGGGCGCGACGATGAGCGGCATGGCGGGGCGCGATGGTGGCGGCCCGACTCCCGACGCGCAACCGGGCACCGCGCCGCCCCCTACGGCGGGCGTGCCGCCTATTGTGCCTCCTACGGCCTCGCAGCAAGCCCCAGGAGCGACGAACGCACCCGCCCCGGTACCTCAGACTCCCCCCGCGCCCCCCGCCGCGCCTGCGCCGGGAGACGAAACACCCGCCTCGGCGCAGACGGCGGGCTCGGCCGAGGAAGCCGACGACAAGCTCTATGCCGCCGCGCAATCCGTTTTGGAGCGCGAGGGGAAGGTCAAACGCGGCGGGCTGGTAAATGCCCTCGGCGTGAACCCGAAGCAGGCGCAGGGCCTCCTCACGCGCCTGTACGCCGATGGCCTCATCGACCAGACGGGCAAGAAGGTCAAGACGCTCACCAAGGAAGCCGAACCGACCGAACTGAACCTTGAGGCCGACGCGGAGCTGGAGGAGGGCGAACCCGTCGCGCTGCCCGAGGAACGCCTGGGCAACACGGGGAAGGTGGCCACCGTCCGGGGCACGACCGCCGACTATCGCTATGCCGTGGTCGAAGCCGATGAGGCGCAGACTTCGAACGACCTGGAAGGCGCGCCGAATCCCGCCTACCCCGAACCGCTCCAGCCGCGCGATCGCACCCGCGCCGCCTCCCAAGCGCAGATAGCGGACATTGCCGGCAAAGCGGACTACCGCCAGCTTGCCGACAACAATCTGCCGAACTTCGGCGCGCCCGTGCTCGGGCAGGATCTGAACGTCGAGGCGGGCAACGGGCGCATGAACGCGTTGCGCCTGGCCTACGAGCGCGGCCTGCCCACCGCGCAGCGCTACCGCGAGGACCTGGCGGCCGACGCGGAGCGCCACGGCATCGACTCGAAGGTCATTGCGGGCATGAAGGCTCCCGTGCTCGTGCGCATCCGCACATCGCCGGTCAACCGCATCCAGTTCGCGCGGGAGTCCAACGAGGACCCGCAGCAGGGCATGAGCGCGGCCGAGATCGCCTCGACCGACGCGGGGCGCATTGGCGCGCTGCTCGATGGCTTCGATTCCGAATCCGACGTGACGGCGCCGGGGAACCGCGATTTCGTGCGCGCCTTTATGCAGGGCGTCGTTTCGCAGGGCGACCGCTCGCGGCTGATGACGGCGGACGGCACGCTCTCGCAGGATGGAGCGCGGCGCATCAAGCTCGCCGTGTTCGCCCGCGCCTATGGCGATCCCACTGCCATCGAGACACTGGCCGAGGCGACCGATTCCAACACGAAGGCGGTCTCAGACGGGATGCTGCGGGCCGCGCCGAAGCTGGCGAAGGTCAAGGAAGGCATTCGCACCGGGGCGCTGCATGATCGCGATCTTACCGGCGACGTGGCTGCCGCCGCGAGAAAGCTCTCCTGGCTTCGCCAGAACGGCGTCACGATTGACGACTTCCTTGCGCAACAGGGCCTCTTCGGCCAAGAGATCACTCCCGAAGCACAGGAACTCCTGCGCGTGTTCGCCGAGCACGGCCGCGCGCCGAAGCGCGTCGGCGAAATCCTCTCGACGTTTGCGCAGTCGGTTGAGGAGTTGGGCTCGCCAAATCAGGCGGGACTTTTCGGAGGTACTACCCCGGCGTCGAAGGGGGAATTGCTAACAGCCGCCGTTCGGCGCGTACTGGAGAAAGAGAATCCCGATGTCCAACAAGTGGGTGCCGAAGTTCCTCGGCCCGATCAACGAGTTTCGAGTGCAGAAAGTGCTGATGGCACTCCGCAAGCGGGACGCGGAGGAGCAGGCCAAGCAAGCCCAGCAAAACCCGCAAAGCCCGCCTCCCGCCCCGCCGCAAAAGTAGCGCCCTCCAAGCCGGCCGCGCCGTCGCTGTTCGACGCGCCCGCCGACGAACCTGCACCGGCTCCACCCGCCAAGAAGGCCGCGCGCACCGACGAAGAGATCGCTGCCGCCGTCAAGGAGAAGCTGCGCGTTGAAGCGGAGGCGGCCGAGAAGCGCCTGAAGGAAAAACTGCGCCGCCTGGCTGGCGACACTTCCGGCGAGGTGCGCTCGGTTTCCCGCGCGGACTTCAACGAGCTGCTCGGCGATCTGAAGGCCATAGGTGCCTACAAGATCGCATCCGGCTACGTGCGTTTGCAGAAATTCGCCGACGCCATGGCGGCGCAGTTGGGTGAGTGGATCCGCGAGTACGCGGGCGAGTTGCACGAAGCCTCTCTCGACCACTTCGAAGCTGCTGCCGAAGCCGAACGCGGGGATACGCCCGCGCCCGCGGCGAAGCCTGCGCCTGCCAAGCAACCCGCCGCGCCGCCGACGCAGGGTGCCCTCGCGCTCGATGCCGAGCCGGAAGCCGAAGCCGCTGGACCCGTCGCGGTGGCGCCGACTCTGGCGCAACTGGAAAGCGAGCTGGCGAGGGTCAAGGACGAAGTCCGGGAAGCGGCGGGCGCGCTCAAAGCCGCGAAGGGTGAGGCCAAGAAGGCGGCATCGGCGCGCGTCAATACGCTCCTGCGCAGGCAGGGCGAGCTGCAACGGCAACGGGACGCCGCGCGCAAAGAAGCGCCCCAGGTCGAATCGACGAAGCTCGCAGGCCTCGCGCGATCGCGCGAACCGCTTCCGAAGAAACCGCGCGCCGTCACAGTCGAGAAGATCGACCCCGCAGCCGATCTGACGCCGGCGACGTTCGTGTCAGAAGTGCGCAAGCCGCGCGGACCTGGCGCGGAGCTGGCGCGGCCTGCCGAGGTGATTGCTCGTTTCCCTGGCGACGAAGGAACCGAGTCCAGGGTGGTGAAGCGGCCAACTGGCGACTTCGCGGTGAGTCTGTGGGACACCGACGCCAACAAGGCGCTGGACACCGTTCGGATTTTCACGGACCAGGCCGCGGCCATTGCCTACGCCAAGACGGGTGCGGCACCGGAAGCGCCCCCTCCAGTTTCCGCGACAACCCCCCACAACACCCGACAAGAACCTGGCCGGGGAGGGTCGCCCCAGCCCAAGCCCCCCGAAGTGGAGCCCAGAAGCGTCAACACCCGGCCCCTAG
>CAYUZM010000155.1:0-9507 GCA_964449665.1 uncultured Solibacteraceae bacterium | reverse complement strand
GATGAGCCGGTAGCCATCGAACTAGAGGCTGCTCGAAGTTGGGTGTCACTCGACGGCCGGATGGTGGAGTTGCTCGCATACAACGGCCAGGTGCCCGGCCCCACCATGAGTCTCCGCCCCGGCCTGGATGTCGTGATTCGTCTTCGGAACCTGCTTCCCGAGCCAACAAATCTTCACTTCCACGGTCTACACCTCGCGCCGAGCCCCGGTGCCGACGATTCATTCCTGCAGATTCCTCCCGGCGAACTGCACGAGTATCGCTTCACACTGCCGGCAAACCATCCGGCCGGCACCTTCTGGTATCACCCGCACGTGCACGGTCACACTGCCGATCAGGTGAGTGGCGGCCTTGCTGGCGCAATTCTTGTTCGCTCGGAAGCGGAAGAGACGATTGACCTGTCGCGCGTCCCCGAACACGTGATTCTTTTGCAGGACTTTGACCTCAGCAACGACGGAACGCTGGCGCAGCCGAGCCCAATGGAGATCATGGCGGGCCGCGAAGGATCGCTGGTCACCGCCGCGGGAAAAACCGCTTCCGTCCTTCCGATAACTAGCGGTGGCTTCGTAAGGCTACGCATCGTCAACGCTTCAAGCTCGCGTTTCTACAACCTCAGGCTCGACGAGCACCCCTTCGTGCTGATCGGCGTGGACGGTGGGCTGCTGCCATCACCGCAGGAAGTGGAGACGATCCTCCTGACTCCCGGCGAACGCGTCGACGTGATCGTTCGCGGGAATCGCAATCCCGGTTCGTATCGGCTCTGGAGCATGCCGTATAGCCGGACTGCGGGGATGGGTTTCGCGATGGGCATGGGCGGTTCCATGTTCACGTCCAGGAACCCAATCGAACTGGCGCGGATCGACTATGAATTTGGCGATCAGGCTCCCTGGCAGGTGCCCGGACGTCTCGCCGGGATCGCTCCACTAACCGCTCCCCGGCACGTCCGGCGATTTGCCCTCGCTCAATCCATGAGTGGAATGGGGATGCCGGGCCGCACGCAGAGTGGCATGGCGTTCACCATCAACGGGCGAACGTTCGACATGGATCGGGTCGATACACGGGTTCAACTCGGTGACGTTGAGGATTGGGAATTTCTAAACAACACCTCGATGGATCACCCGATGCACATTCATACAAATCCATTTCAGATTGTGCGGCTCGACGGCAGCGCCGATCCCGCATGGAAGGACACGGTGCTCGTGAAGGCGGGCCAGCGTGTGAGGGTACGGACCCGATTCGACGACTTCGCTGGGCTGTCCGTGTATCACTGCCACATATTGGATCACGGAGACATGGGGATGATGGGCACACTGCGCATCACGTAGCCCGCCAACGTGAACGAGCGCAATCGCGCCGCGAACTTACACTTCCCCCATTGCCAACAGATGGAACATTGGCCTAGGCCGGCAAGAACTGAAGCTTTCATCGCAAGGTAGAATAAGGAATCGTGCGTAGAGCGTTTCATCTTGGCGTGGTCGCGAGCCTTTTGCTCGCGTTTACCCAAGCTCCGTTCAACCATACGCACGAGAGTGATCCGCACCATGAACTTGCGGAGGGCTTCGTTCACGCACATTGGGACGATCATGTTCCTAGCGGCCCTGCGTGGGAAGCGGACGATCATAACTCCGACGCCCGTTCGTTGGATTGGTTTGCCGGCGACGGGAAGTCTCCGATCAAAGTGGCCGCGACCCTTCCTGAGACGGTCGTCCTCCCCACGCCGACGGTTCGGTCCAGCCGGATCGCCGAACTGGTCCCGCACAACCACGATCCCCCGTGGCAGTCAAATCTCAAGTCTCGCGCCCCGCCTGTTTAACCCACCCATCAGGCGCACTATTCGTGTGCGCAAACCCGTCGTAGTTCCAAAAAGCTGAGTTTGATGAGGTGGCGCAATGCATTTGCCCAATCGCGCCGCCACTCCCGTGTTGTTCATGGCCGCCTTTGCAGGCCTATGTCCGGCGCAGGTGTGGACGGAAACGAGCGTAGTCCAGAAGTTCCTTGAGCAGAGCCCGTATGCCCGGGAGGCTCGTGCGAGGGTCGCGATCACGGAGGCGGAAGCCAAAGGCCGGTCTCTCTACGCGAACCCGAGCGTGAATTACAGCCGCGAGGGCGCTGGGCTGACAGAGTTCTTCCAAGCACAGCAGACGATTCCTATCAATGGCCGACTGAAGCTGCTCCGTCAGGCAGGCGCTTCATCGGTCCGCGCCACCGAAGCTGAAGGGGCCTTTGACATCTGGCAAGCTCGCACCAGCCTGCGCGCGGCCTTCTACCAGGTGCTTGCGGCGCAGGAACGGGAAGGGGTCTACGCGTCGGGTTTGAAGGAAATCGAGGACGTCATTCGAGTGCTCCGGGATCGTGAGCGTGAGGGGGAAGGCTCGAAGTTCGACCGGCTGCGCACCGAGAGAGAACGGGCGGAACTACTCGCGGAACTGGCGTTGGTCCGGGCCGAGACCGAACTAGAGCGATCGCGCATGTTGGCGTTCTTGCCACCCGACACCCAGATCGCAGTGGTATCCGGGCAGATTGAGACTCAGCTTCTCCCGCTTGACGCTTCGGGATTAGTTCAGCGGGCGATGAGCGCACGGGAAGACTACCGTGCGGAGCAAAGACGGCTGGAGCAGTTTCGCCTGGAACAACGAGCGGCGGAGCGGCTGCGTATTCCAGAGCCGGTATTGAATGCCGGCTTGAAGCGCGCCGATGTCGGACAGAACAGAATCGAGACCGGGCCAGTTGTTGGCGTATCTGTTCCGCTTCCTCTTTTCAATAAAGGCCAAGCCGAAGTTGCTCGCTATTCGGCCGAGCAGGAGCGGATCTCAGCCCGGCTTCAGATTCTGTCGCAGCGGATTCGGGCGGCAATCGAGGGCACTGTCCGCGCGTTCAACGTTCGCGTGCATGCCCGCGACCGCTACCGGCAAGAATTGGCTGGCAGTGGGCCGGAATTGATCAAGATCGCGACGATCGCCTACCAGGAAGGCGAGATCGGAATTCTGCAGTTGCTTGACGCCTACCGGTCACAACGCCAGGCGCAACTGCGAATGCTCGATATTCAGTCGGCGGTGAAGGAAGCGCAGACCGAACTGGAGCGCGCCGTTGGAGAGGAGCTTGGGAAATGAAGCGGGCATTCTGTCTGTTGCTGTTGATGTTCACCGTCGGGTGCCGGAAGCAGGAACCTGTGGTGCAAAAAGCCGCGGAGCCAGAGCCACATCCGGAGAGCTACACGAATTGGACGACGAAGACGGAACTCTTCGCGGAATACCCACCTCTGGTGTCCGGTCAGACCAGCCGTTTCGCGGTTCACCTTACACGCCTCGATACGTTCAAACCTGTGGCCAAGGGGAAAGTCGAGATCCGTCTCACTTCCGCAACCGGCAAGGTGGAATCCTTCACCACCGATGGCCCGTCCCGCCCAGGCATTTTTGGCGTCGACGTGAAGCCATCGGCCGTCGGAGAGTTCCGGCTGTCCGTTCGTCTCACGAGTGACGGCCTCAACGACGTACACGAGTTAGGCGACATCGCGTCGTCCGGGTCCAAAGCAGCGGCTGTTCATGAACATGGAGCGGAGACCGAAGAGAAGATTGCGTTCCTGAAGGAACAGCAGTGGACCTTGGACTTCGGCACGGCCGTCATAGAAGACCGGCGGTTGCGCGCGAGCCTGCGGGTACCAGCCGAAGTCATACCCCGGTCCGGTGGCGAAGCGGAAGTGACCGTGCCGTTCGATGGCAGGCTTGTTGCCTCCAATTTGCCGGTCACCGGCGCGCGGGTATCGCAGGGGCAGGTGCTGGCCAGCCTCCTTCCGCCGACGAGCGCGCCAAGCGATCTCTCGTCGTTGGATCTGGCGAAGAGCGAGGCTTCGTTGGCGCTGCAGCTCGCCCGCAAAGATCGCGAGCGTGCCGAGAGGCTGGTTCAATCCGGGGCGGCCCCGGCCAAGAGACTCGATGAAGCGCGAACCGTGGAGGCGACGGTGGAGGCGCGACTCAGGGCCGCGGAAGCGCGCCTTGCGCAATACGAGTCCTCCAGTACGGCCGAACCGAATCCAAAGGGAGCCAGACTCTTCGCATTGCGAGCGCCGATTTCGGGAGTCGTCGTGGAAACGACCGCAGCGCCTAACGCAAATGTGGAGGCCGGCGAAGTGCTCTTCAAGATCCTCGACGCCGATTCGGTTTACGTTTCCGCAATCGTCCCGGAGGCGGACCTTCCTAAAATTCGAAATCTCAATGGGGCTGAACTGGAGGTGCCGGGTTCCGAACAGCCCAGAACGTTAGGCCGCCTCGTTTCGGTTGGCCGTGTGGTGGACCCGCGGTCGCGCACTTTCCCCGTCATTTATCAGGTGGACAACCGGGACCGGAGTATCGCCATTCACCAGGCGCTCTACGTTCGGTTGTTCACTAAAGCGGCGAACATCGCTCCGGCAGTGCCTGAATCGGCTCTTGTAGACGATGGCGGGCGGCCCGTGATCTTTATTCAGGAGTCGGGCGAAGCTTTCCTTCGCCGGCCCGTGAAGCTTGGGATTCGGGAAGGCGGATATGTCCAGGTACTCGAAGGAGCGTTTCCCGGCGAGCGTGTCGTCACGCTTGGAGCACACTTAATCCGGCTTGCGGATATGTCCAATCAGGTGCCAGCGCATGGGCATGTCCACTAGAGAGAGACCCGATGCTTGATTCCTTGATTCGTTGGTCTCTTCATCATCGAGCCGTCGTGCTGTTCCTGGCGGCCACATTGCTGATCTGGGGCGGATACTCCATTCGCGAAACGCCGCTGGATGTGTTGCCTGATCTGACAGCTCCAACAGTGACCGTCTTGGTGGAGGCGCGGGGCATGGCTCCGACCGAAATGGAGGCGCTGGTCACTTTTCCCATCGAATCCGCGATCAACGGAGCGCCAGGCGTTCGCCGCGTGCGTTCGGCCACGGCCGTCGGCGTGGCGGTGATCTGGGTCGAGTTCGACTGGGGACAAGAGATTCATCGGGCCAGGCAAACGGTCAATGAAAAGCTCTCGCTCGTCTCCGCTGCTCTGCCCTCCAATGTCGAAAAGCCTTACCTCGCACCGATCTCTTCCATCATGGGGGAGATCCTCTTTGTCACTCTGGAGTCGGATCGCCACTCGGGCATGGAGCTGCGGACCGTGGCCGATACCGTCCTCCGGAGGCGCATCCTTGCCGTACCCGGCGTGGCACAGGTGGTTCCCACCGGCGGAGATCAGAAGCAGTATCAAGTGCTGGTTTCCCCCCAACTTCTGGGCCAGTTTTCTGTTTCGCTCAACGACGTCGAGAACGCTCTGCGTCAAGGAAGCCAGAACTCGTCGGCGGGATTTCGGGTCGCTGGTGGACAGGAATACTTGATTCAGGGCGTTGGCCGGGCGTCGTCGGAAGCCGCGATTGGCGGCATTGCGGTGGCGTCCCGTGATGGACGCCCGATCTTTGTTCGCGACGTCGCCCAGGTACAAATCGGACCGGCGCTGAAACGAGGCGAGGGCTCGCACAACGCCGAGCCCGCGGTCGTTCTTGGTATCCAGAAACAGCCCGGCGCGAACACACTAGAGCTTACGCGGCGGCTGGACGCAACTCTGGACGAGATTCAGCGCGGCCTTCCGTCCGGAATGAAAATCGACAAGCAAGTATTCCGGCAAGCGGATTTCATCGAGCGATCGCTCGAGAACCTAACCAAGGCGCTGCGCGATGGCGCGATCCTCGTCGTCATCGTCGTGCTGTTATTCCTGATGAACAGTCGTGCCGCCATCATCACGCTCCTCGCCATTCCCCTATCAGTTGTCACGGCGGTTCTTGCGATGAACTGGTTCGGGTTCACGATCAACAGCATGAGTCTCGGCGGCCTCGCAATTGCGATTGGCGAACTCGTTGATGATGCCATCATCGACGTGGAAAACGTGATGCGGCGGCTTCGCGAGGACACTCTGAAATCGGACTCCGAGCGGCTCCCGGCCGTCGAGGTGATCTATCGTGCCAGCAGCGAGATCCGAAGTTCGGTGGTCTTTGCCACGGTGATCGTGGTCCTTGTCTTCCTTCCGCTGTTCGCCTTGACCAGCGTGGAAGGACGGCTCCTCACGCCCCTGGCGTTTGCCTACATTGTGAGTCTTACTGCCTCGCTGGCCGTTGCGCTCACAGTCACGCCCGCGCTGTGTTCCTTCCTGTTGCCGAACGCACGCTCGATTCTGAAGGGACACGAGCCGTGGCTGGTGACTCAATTGAAGCGAATGTACCGGCCGGCACTGCATTGGACGCTCGATCATCCGATTTGGGTCGTGATCCCATCCTTGCTGTTGATCGCGGGCGCCGGCGTGGCGCTCTCGTGGACCGGCCGGGCATTCCTGCCTGAGTTTAACGAGGGCACCTTGACGGTCAGCGCAGTGACATTGCCCGGTACGAGTCTGGCGGACTCCGACAACCTTGGACGCGGACTCGAACGGATCTTGCTCGCCATTCCAGAGGTCGTATCCACGGCGCGGCGAACCGGACGCGCGGAATTGGACGAGCATGTCCAGGGAGTCGAGTCTGCCGAGTTGGATGTCACATTGCGGATGAAAGACCGCCCCAAGGCGGAAGTCCTCAAACAGATTCGGGAAAGGGTCACACTGCTACCGGGAATGAATGTGACGGTCGGCCAACCGATCTCACACCGTATCGACCACATGCTCTCCGGAACGAGAGCCAATATCGCGGTCAAAGTCTTTGGCGATGATTTGGTCGTGCTGCGTTCCCTGGCGCGCCAGATCGAGTCAGCGATGAAGGGAATCGATGGAGTGGTCGATCTCTCTGTCGAACAGCAGACAGATATCCCTACGGTGCGCGTTCGAGTCCGGCCGGAGGACGCGGCGCGGTTCGGGTTACAGCCCGGCGAGGTCGCCTCCAAGATTCAAACCGCCTTCGTCGGCATCGAGGTGAACCGGATCCTCGAAGGTCAGATCAGCTTCCCGCTTGTCGTTCGCTACCCGGAGACGCGGCTGGAGGACCTCGCTGTCATCGGTAGGACGCTGATCGACTCCCCCTCAGGAGCAAAAGTGCCGCTCGATTCGGTGGCTGACATCTACGAAGATCGTAGCCCCAACTTCATCAGCCGCGAAGGCGTCCAACGCAAGATCGTCGTGCAGTGCAATGTCGCGGGGCGCGATTTGCTGGGCGTGGTGAATGAGATCGAAGCCGCTGTAGCCGCGAAGGTCAAACTGCCACAGGGATACCACGTCGAGTACGGCGGGCAGTTTGAAAGTGAAGCGGAAGCCTCACGCCGGCTGCTTATCCTCGGTGGGGGCGTGATCCTTGCGATTCTTCTGATCCTGGCCACCGCGTTTCAGTCCACACGCGATGCCCTCATCATCATGCTCAACCTGCCGCTCGCCCTGGTCGGCGGCGTGGCGGGCGTCTATTTCGCCGGCGGCATTCTGTCGGTCGCCTCCATCATCGGCTTCATCACTCTCTTCGGAATAGCCACCCGAAACGGCATCATGCTGGTCGCGCATATTCGCCATCTTCAGGAGGCGGAGGGTGTCACGGACCTTCGCCAAGCCGTTGCGGTGGGAGCAACCGAGCGTCTCGCGCCGATCTTGATGACGGCGTTGGCGGCCGGTCTCGCACTGGTTCCGATTGCGGCCGGAATGGGCAAGCCTGGGAGCGAAATCCAGGCGCCCATGGCCATGGTGATTTTGTTTGGTCTACTCACATCTACCGCCCTAAACATGGCGGTGGTACCGGCTGTGTACCTCGCAGTTGGGCGGCAAAAGATGAAAACTGCTTGAACTGGGAATAGGAGAAACCATGAAGAGACGACTCACACTGGGCTTGGCCGCGACGGCACTGCTGCTGGGCTGCACGCAACTGATGGCGCACGACGACAAGATTCACAAGGCGACCGTGGGAGAGGTTTCCGCGGCAACCGCCGACGGGCTGGACTTGAAAACCAAAGACGGAATCGTCAAGGTCAAGTACTCGAGCAAGACGACTTTTGAACTCGACAAGAAACCGGCGGACAAGGCCGGCGTCAAACTGGGCGACCGTGTGGGTGTGATTGGTTCAAGGTTGCCCACGGGTGAACTGATGGCCAACGAGGTGCTCCTCGGCGTACCAGGGCCGAAGCCCGTAACGCCGAAGACTGGCTCCGCCCAGTCGCCACCCAGCCACAAGCACTAGCCGGCAAACCGGAAAAATCAGTCAAGAGCCAATTTCTATGAACAGCTTCGGCCTTGTTAAATCTCGGTGCCCACCTGCCACGAGATCGTACATGTCCGGGTAAGTCTACCGGGCCCACCGAAGGTGACAGACCGCGTTGGGCCCGTAGACACATGCCGGGTCCACTGCTCGGTTAGCTTCAGCGACGTTCACCGGTTCCGCAGGCTCCGGAGCCCCGCACGGCCCAAGTTCTTTAGGAGTTCAAAGCCTAGGTGGTGTGACCCTTTGTCGAACTGATAGTCGGGGGCATGGTTGAACCCATTGGTGACGTGAGCCACCACACCGCAGCGGACATTTCGAGCGGCGCCAAAGGCGAACAAAGAGGCGGCCTGCATCTCAGCTTGCCTTTGACGATGGCGCGCCGGCGCACACCCTTGCGGAAGAACTCGGCCCGCCGCACTTCGTCAACGGCGGCGTTGGCATGCTGCATCACATGGAACTTGTCGAAGACGATTTTGCAGTCCGGCACCCACTTGAGAATGCTCTTGGTGAACGGCTCCCACATATCCACGCAGGCCGCCGTGATCCGGCCCCGCTAAAACGCGCTCAGCTATTTGCCAAAGAACTCGTCCAGCGTCTCTTCTTTGCGATCCCGGCCAAACTACAGCGGCTCTCCCGTTTCCATATTGCTCACCACGGTTAGGAACTTCTGCTTCTTGCCCAGGTAGATCTCATCGACACCCATCTGCCGCAGGGCTGGCTTCCGGCGGCTGCGGTTCCACCGCTCCAGGTACCCGGTAGCACGGCCATCCCAATACCTTCGTCCAGTCGCTGTCTCTCAAACCGCGTAGTGTAGCCAATATCGGCCACGACAGGATTGCCTGCTGCATGCGGATCCCGTCAGATTCCTGCGCAGAACCGGTTTTTGGCACGGCAAATGCAGCAATTGCCACGCGGCATCCCGCCAGACTATGCTTTGGCGCGGACGCCCTTTCTTCCGCCAACGAATACAGCGCCGGATTCCGATCCTTCACGTCGACGATATTAGGTCAAGTGACCTTCTACGGTCAGACCTGCCCTGGGTGCTCGCCGGCGGATGATCGCTCTTGACAGATCAGCGGCATGAGCCGGATGGAGCCCCGAGACGCTGGTGGTGAAGAAGGGCGTGGAGCCGGTCGAAATCGGGCACAGACCCGAGCATACGCTCGGCGGCTCGAGTGTGGCGCACAGGTCGCACCATCAATGCCGCGATTCTGCGTTTGCCGTGCGGAGGTGTGGACACCCGCGTGCTTTCGGATAACGTTGGGCCCTTGTGCCTCCGCGAGAAGAGGGACAGGCACTCGCGACAAACAAACGAAGGAAATTCTAGACAAGGATAGGTTCCGGAAAGACCTGC